>JAKEEW010000383.1 GCA_022616375.1 Sporichthyaceae bacterium | reverse complement strand
TGGGAGCCATCACGGTGCGGCTGCCGTGGGCCGCGGATGTGCTGCCGCCGGAGCTGGCCAGGCGGCTGCTGACCACCGCCGCGCCAGGTGACCCGGTGACCGCCATCCCAGCCAGGCGGGTGGCCGGGATGACCGCGGCCGGGTTACGGCTGCAGCCGTCCGACCCGGACACCACCGTTGGGCGGGTCGACGTGTGGGCCGACCCGGACACCGGTCTGCCGGTTCAGGTGGAGATCGCGGCCGGCGACGGCGGCCGGCCGGTGTTCGTCTCGCGGTTCCTCGACCTGCGGCAGGAGCTTCCCTCGCCACAGGCGGTGGCCCCGCCGAAGTCGAGGTCGGTGGCCTACGCGACAACGACCAGCCAGGACCTTGCCGCGCTCACCCAGGGCTTCCCCGACGCCATCCCGCCACCCGAGCTGGCCGGCCGGCCCAAGACGGTGGTCGTTCCCGCCGTCGCCGGCGCGGCTGGGTACGGCGACGGGTTCGGCACGTTCATTGTCCTGTCCCTACCCGGACGGCTCGGATTCCAGTGGGCGCAGGCAGCCCGCGACGCCGGCGGCATCGAGGTTGAGCCGCCGGCCGGTGTCGGTGGGCAGCTCATCGAGGTGCGAACCTCGCTGGTAACGGCCATCATCGTGCGCTCCGACGCGCCCCGCCCGCAACGGCGCTCGTTCCTGCTCGCCGGGCTGGTGACCCCGCAACTGCTCAGGCAGGCGGCCACTGAGCTGCTGAGCGGGCTTCCGTGATCACCACCAGCGGGCTGACCAAGCGCTACGGCCGCATCCTGGCCCTCGATGCGGTTGACCTGCAGGTCCGCGACGGCGACCGATACGGGCTGCTCGGCCCCAACGGTTCGGGCAAGACCACGCTGCTGCGCCTGGTGCTGGGCCTGCTGTACGCAACGGCCGGCCAGATCGAGCTGATGGGCCGCCCGGTGCCCAGACACCTGGCGCAGGTGCTGTCCGACGTCGGGGCTCTCGTCGAGGGCCCGTCCGCGTACGGGCACCTGCCCGGCCGGGCCAACTTGCGCCTGCTGGACGCGGCGGGGCCGAACGGCGCCCGGCGGACCCGCCGCGACCGCATCGAGGAGGCACTCGAGCGGGTCGGGCTGGCCGGGGTGGACTCCCGGCCGGTCAAGGCGTACTCGCTGGGCATGCGCCAGCGGCTCGGCCTGGCCGCGGCGCTGCTGCGACAACCGCGGCTGCTGGTCCTCGACGAGCCAACCAACGGCCTGGATCCGCAGGGCATCCGGGAGATCCGCGAGCTGCTGCACGACCTCAACCAGGGCGGGACGACCGTGTTCCTGTGCAGTCACCTGCTCGGCGAGGTGGAACAGTTGTGCACCAGGGTCGGCGTGCTCGACCAGGGCCGGCTGGTGCTGCAGGAGTCGGTGGACACCCTGCGGGCCGCGACCGGGCGGGTGCTGCTGCGTACCCCGGACGCCGACCGGGCCGCGGTCCTGCTCGACGGCCGGATCGACGCCCGCACCGGAGACCTGCTGGTGGTGCGCCACCCCGACCCGGCCCAGCTCAACGCCTCCCTGGTCCGGGCCGGTCTGCGGATCAATGAGATCGGACCGGAGCGGCGCTCCCTCGAGTCCGCCGTGCTCGAGGTGATCGGCGCCGGGTCCGACCGGATCGAGCGGACGGCGCCGGCATGATCACCGTCGAGCTGGTCAAGCTGCTCCGCCGGCCGCGCACCTGGACGAGCATCGCACTGTTGTGCGGGCTCCCCACCCTGGTGGCCGGGTTCCTCGCCGCCACCGAGATCGGTCCCGGGCCCGGTGAGGAGCCGGTTTTCCTGTCCGCGGTCCTGTCCAACGGAGCGCTGTTCCCGGCGGCCGCGCTCGCACTCGTGTTGCCCATCTTCCTGCCGGTGGCCGTCGCGGTCGTCGCCGGGGATTCCATCGCGGGCGAGGCGAACAGCGGCATGCTCCGCTACCTGCTCATCCGCCCGGTCGGCCGGACCCGGCTGCTCGTTGCCAAGCTGGTCGCGTTGGTCGTGTACACCCTGCTTGCCGTCGTGTCGGTGGCGGTCAGCGCCTACCTGGTCGGCACCGCGCTGTTCGACTCACAGCCAGGCGAGGTCAGCACCGTGTCCGGTACCACCCTGACCTCGACCGAGCTGCTGCTGCGGATCGCGGCCACCGTCGGCTACATCGGGGTTTCCATGCTCGGCGTCGGTGCCATCGCGCTGTTCCTCTCTACCGTCACCGACTCCTCACTGGCCGCCGCGCTCGGTGCGCTGGCCGCTTTCGTCGCCAGCACCGTGCTGGTCACGCTTGCGGCAGCCGGTGCGGTCCAGCCGTACCTGCCGACTCGCTACTGGCTGGCCTGGATCGATTTCTTTAGGGATCCGATCCTGTGGCGGGACATTCAGCGTGGCCTGTTGCTTCAGCTGGTCTATGTCGGAGTATTCCTGGGCATGGCCTGGGCCAACTTCGCCACAAAGGACATCAAGAGCTGATCAGCACAGCTCCGCGGCCGGGCGGACCAGAGGGCCGGGGCCGATCGCGGCCAGCACCATGCGGGTCACCACCGGGTTGGTCGGCAACGCGGAATGCGCGACCCGCAGATCCGGGCAGATCGACTGAACCGGCAAGCTCAGCCCACCCTCCAGACCACCGGAGGCAGGCGGGGTGACGGTCTGGTCCTGGGTGGTCCACAGCGCCAGCCACATCGGCGGGTTCTGCACCGGCGTCCGCAGATCGGCCAGGAACCGGCTACCCAGCGTGAGCTGCTGGCAGGCCACCGGGCAGGCATCGGGCGCGAACACCGACCCGGCAAGCGCGAGCTGGGTGCCGTGATGCGGCGAACCCAATGTGATCACCCGGCGCGCCTTGTGCGCACCGTCGAACTCCTGCACCCACAGCCTGGCCACCACCCCACCGGCGGACTGGCCGATGATGTCCACCGACGGCGCGCCGGCGGCCAACGCGGCATCGACGAAGCCGTTCAACACCTCGGCCTGAGCTCGCAGATCGCCGGTGCCGTCGCCGGGTAGCCCCACCACCGTCGCCGGCCGGCCGGTGGCGCGGATCCGCTCGGCCAGCCGCTCCACGCCGGCGGTTCCGCCGCCGTATCCCGGCACCAGCAGCACCGGGCCCAGCACTCCCTGCGGTGGCACCGGGCGATGCGTACCGTGGCCGCGGGTCGACTGAACCAACGCCGCCGCAGCAAGCGCACCGATGAACAGCACAACCGCAACAACGAACCACCGACGCCGTTGGCTCATCCCACCAACCAGCACGAACAGTCCAAGCCGACCAGGCCGCACATCCCACATCCTGCCTCGCGCACACAGCTGTCAACCTCAGGGCCGATCGCAGCCGACCGATGAGTTCGGCCGGCCGGCGCGCTCTTACCCAGTAGACGCAGCGGTGGACCGCAAGGAGCCGATCATGCCCAGGATCATTAACACGCTCGACCTCGCGGTCGACGCCGGACAGGCGTGGCGCGTTGTCGGGGATCTCGCCGACGCGGCCACCTGGGTGCCCGGTGTGGTCGCCGCCCGAGTCGACGGCGACCTGCGGATCTGCACGACGGCGGACGGTGGAGAGATCAGGGAGCGGATCAGCGAAATGTCCGTCGAGGACATGTCCTACCGGTATGAGCATCTGGCCACACCCGCGCCGGTCCTCGGCAGTCGAGGCACATTGCGGGTACGGCCGAACGGCGTGGGCTGCCGGGTCGAATGGGAGGCCGAGTTCACCCCGATCGACCCGGCCCACGCCGATGAGATCACCGCGGCGATGATTGCCGCGTTCGAGGCGGCCGCCGCATCGCTTCGGCACCGGATCGAGTTCGGCTCGGCCAGCGGCGGCTCATCCGGACTCGGTGGTTGACATTGCCCTCCGGAGCGCCTCGGCGTCGTAGATCAGCTCGCCCCGCACGATCTTCCCGGCACGGACTTCGAGGATCTCGGCCGCGGTCAGCACGCCGGGCAGCAGGTCCATCTCCCAGTCGACCACCGAGCACACCCGGTCACCGTCGACGAACTGATGCCTGACCCGGAAGCTTCGCACGGCCGCGCCGGCCTGCTTGGCCATCGCGGTGTAGCCGGCCGCGTCGGTGAAGCTGGCGACCGGTCCGGTGAAGGTGAAGTCGTCGGCCAGCGGCACTCCGGTCATGTCCCCGGCTCGCTGCTGCCATGCCGCGTAGTACAGGTTGACGATCTCTCTCGGATCCACGTCGATCTCCTTGGGTCGGGGGCGTGGTTGCCCCGCTGACCTGTCTGATCCGTTCTGGGCGGCCAACTCATCGGTTCGTCGGACCCGAGGGCTAACCTGGCCCCGTGAGCGTGATCACGTCTAGCGGCGCCGATTCGGAGGAGTTGCTCGCGGCCGCTCGGGCCGGTGATCAACGGGCCTTCGAGACCTTGGTTGCCGCGGATCACCAGCGTGCGGTGCACCTGCACTGCTACCGGATGCTTGGCTCGCTGCAGGACGCCGAGGATGCGACCCAGGAGACCCTGGTGCGAGCGTGGCGCAACCTGGCCGGGTTCGAGCAGCGGGCACCGCTTCGGCACTGGCTGTACCGCATCGCCACCACGACCTGTCTGAAGATGCTGGCCGCAAGGGACCGACGGCCGGTCAGCTTCACCGAGCTGACCTACCTGCAGCCGTATCCGGACCGGCTGTTGGACCGGATGCCGGCCGCCGATCCCGATCCGGCCGCGGTAGCGGAAAACCGGGAGACGGTGGCGCTGGCCTTCATCGCGGCCCTGCAGCTGTTGCCGGCCAGCCAGCGGGCGGTGCTCGTGCTCCGCGAGGTTCTTGCCTGGCGAGCCGCCGAGGTCGCGGACCTGCTCGGGTCAAGCGTCGCCGCGGTCAACAGTGCGCTGCAGCGGGCCCGCACCACCATGCGCACGGCGGCGCCGACACCTGTCGCGCCGGGGTTGGGCACGCTGGACGCTCGGGATCGTGAGGTGGTCGACCGGTTTGTCGACGCCTGGCAGCGCAACGACGTGCAGGGTCTGGCGGCACTCCTCCGTGAGGACGCGATCCTGCGGATGCCGCCGGAACGGGCCGAGTTCGCCGGCCGCTCCGCGGTGGCCGCGTTCTTCGCCACGGTGCCGGCCGGTGGCCGGCTGGATCGGATCCCGCTAACCGTGACCCGAGCCAACGGCCAGCCCTGCCTGGCCGCCTACCTCGCCGATGGCGAGGGAGGCCGGCGGGAGCCGTACGGACTGATGGTCCTGACCGTCGCCGGCGGCGAGGTCTCCGCCATCACCGGATTCCCGGATCCGACGCTGTTCGAGGCCTTCGGGCTTACTTCCTAGCCAGCCCAACCCGTACAGGTGGCCATCGTCGCCGGCTCAGTCCAACTCGCCCGCAACGACCAGGTCATCCGCGTGCACCCGGCGCGCACGACGGGCCCGGCCGCGAGTGGGAAAGGCGGGTAGTGGCACCGTGAGCGACCGATTGCTGGCCGACGAGTTCGCGCGCCTGAGGTCGATGTTGACGGGGGGATCGTTGGATGCGGCGAGCCACCTCCCAAAACGCTGGGGACCGGATCCAGTGATCCGGTCCCCAGCGACATCCGTTGGGATGTTTTGCGTGCCCGGGGAGGGACTCGAACCCTCACGGCCGTTTCGGACCAACGAGGTTTAAGCTCGTCGTGGCTGCCGATTTCACCACCCGGGCGGAGCACGTACCCCGCCCGGTGCAGGGCGTAGTGCGCACATGCCACCCCGAAGCGTAATGGCTCTCGGCTGCGATATGTCCACTTAGAAGCGGTTCGATGCGGCCAGTAGTGACCGACTACTCACTGTGACTCGCCAATCTGTGTCCTGGGTCACAGCAAATCGCCAGGTCAATCCGCGGGTCCGTGACCTGGGTCACAGGCCGCTCAGACATACCGGACCGGGCCCCATTACCCTGCGCAGCCCCTTACCGGAGCTAGACCCCGAGCCACTCGGTCCGGGTCGGCGGCAGCTCGCTCTGACCGTCTGAATGGATCCGCACGGCTAGGACCTGGTTTACGCCGATAAGTCCGGCTTCAAAGGCAAGAGCCGAGCCGGCCATGTACAACCGCCAGACCCGGGCCCGGCCGGCACCCGCGAGGCGGACCGCGCGATCCCACTGCTCGTTCAGGTTGGCACCCCACTGCCGCAGCGTCAGCGCGTAGTGCTCCCGCAGCGACTCCACGTCGCGGACCTCGAACCCGGCCTGCTCCAGTGCGGACACCGTAGTGCCCACCGGGGACAGCTCGCCATCCGGGAAGACGTAGGACGAGATGAACGTCGGCGCGACCCGGCGCGGACCGGGTCGGCGGGCGATCTGGTGGTTGAGCAGCCGGCCGCCCGGTCGCAGCAGCCGGTAGAGCGTGCCGGCATAGCGTTCGAACTGGTCGGGCCCGACGTGCTCGGCCATCCCAACGCTGGCGATCGCGTCGAACGGCCCGTCGGCCACGTCCCGGTAGTCCTGCAGCCGGATGTCGACCTGGCTGGCCAGCCCGGCCTCGACCACCCGCTTGCGAGCCAGCTCGACCTGCTCGTGGGACAGCGTCACGCCGACCACGCTGACCCCGTACTTTCGGGCCGCGTGGATGGCCATCGTGCCCCAGCCGCAGCCGACGTCGAGCAGTCGCATGCCCGGCCGCAGGCCCAGCTTGCGGCAGATCAGCTCCAGCTTGGCCGCCTGCGCGGTCTCCAGGGTCGCGTCTGGCGAGTCCCAGTAGGCGCACGAGTAGACCAGCGAGGGTCCGAGCACAGTCCGGTAGAAGTCGTTGCCCACGTCGTAGTGGTGTCTGATCGCCTCACGGTCCCTGGACCGGCTGTGCCGGCGGCCGTGCAGGCTCGCCTCCTCGGCCGGCGGGCGCGGCTGCGGCCCGACCGCGCCGAGCATCACCGCGGCCCGGATCAGCTCACCTCGGTCGCCGGCGGTCAGTGCCGCCTTCCCCTCGGCCGGGTGGAGCAGCGGCCCGATCGCGGACAGCGCGGTATACAGATCGCCTTCTACGTGCAGCTCGCCGGCGACGTACGCTCTGGCCAGGCCGAGCTCGTTCGGCTGCCACAGCAGGCGCTTGATGGCACGCGGTGAGCTGATCACCAGCACCGGCGCATCCGGCGGACCGGCCTCGCTGCCGTCCCAGCCGCGCACTCTGATCTCTAGCGAGCTGCCAAGGACGCGCTCCAGCACGGCCACTACCCGATCGGCAACCACGATGGGTGCGGACATCGCGACTCCCTTCGACCCGGCTAACCGCTGCCGGCGACCTCACGGAATGTTTCTCTGGGCTGGTGCAACGAACCGAGCGAGACCACCTCTCGGCGGAAGAACAGGGCCAGGGTCCAGTCGGCCACGATGCGGATCTTGCGGTTCAGCGTCGGCATCCGGCTGACGTGGTAGGTGCGGTGCATGAACCAGGCCGGCCAGCCGCGCACCTTGACCCCGTACACCTGGGCGACGCCCTTGTGCAGTCCGAGGGTTGCCACCGAGCCGACATTGGCATGCCGGTAGTTCTTCAGGGTCTTGCCACGCAGCCGGCGATCGATGTTGGCGGCAAGCAGCCGCGCCTGCCGCACCGCATGCTGCGCGCTCGGACTGCAGAACTCCCCCGGCCGGGTCAGGTCAGGCACCGCCGCGCAGTCGCCGGCCGCCCACGCCCGGTCGGCGCCGATCACCTCGAGATCGGCCTGGGCGCGCACCCGGCCCCGGTCGTCGAGCGGCAGGTCGGTGTTGGCCACGACCGGGCTGGGCCTCACTCCCGCGGTCCAAACCAGCGTGCTCGCCGGGAACTCCAGGCCGTCGTCCAGCACGATCCGCCCGTCCACGGCGGACACCAGCCGGGTGGACAGCCGCACGTCGATCCCCCGATCGCGCAGGCACTCCACCGTGTAGCGGCCCATGTCCTCGTCGACCTCGGGCAGGATCCGTTCGCTGGCCTCGACCAGCACCCAGCCCATCTCGGCCGGGTCGATCTGCGGCCGCCCGGCGCTGTCCCGGTAGAACCGGCAGGCGTACCGGGCCATGTCCTCCAGCTCGGACATCGCCTCGACCCCGGCGTAACCGCCGCCGACGAACACGAAGCGGAGCGCAGCCTCGCGGCGTTTGGCATCGGCGGTCGAGGCGGCCAGATCAAGCTGGTCCAGCACGTGGTTGCGCAGCCCGATGGCCTCCTCGATGTACTTGAAGCCGATGCCGTGCTCGGCCAGCCCGGGGATCGGCAGGGTGCGCGACACCGAGCCGGCCGCGATCACGATGTGGTCGTAGCCGAGCGTGGCCGTGTCCCCCGCCTTGGTGTCGACGGTGACCGTCCGGTTGGCGTGGTCGACCTTGGTCACCCGGCCGTTGAGCACCGAAGCGTGCGGCAGGACCTTGCGCAGCGCAACCACGACGTGCCGCGGCTCCACGCTGCCGGCGGCCGCCTCGGGCAGGAACGGCTGGTAGGTCATGTACGACCGGGGGTCCACCACGGTGACCCGGCACCGGCCACGTCGGACCGCCCGGCGCAGGCCGAACGCGGCGTAGAGCCCGACGTACCCACCCCCGACGATGAGCACATGCGGCCGCTGGTCCGGGTCGGAGCTGCGCCTGTTCATGGTCACCACGCTAGCCGCCGCCCGGCAGACCGGCGTAGCCGGCCGCCCGGCCAAGTGCCGCGTCGAGCATCGGCTCGGTCAGCCGGCCGGTGAACGTGTTCTGCTGGCTCGGGTGGTACGAGCCGACCAGGAGCAGCCGCTGATCGGACCAACTCCGCTCCAGCTCGAAGGTGGCACCGTGCCCGAACACCGGGCGCGGCACCGGGATCCGGTAGCCGACCTGGCCGAGCACGCGCAGCGCCGCCTGCCACGCGTACGAGCCGAGCGCAGCCACCGCCCGGACCGAGGCGGCCACCTCGGCTACCTCGGCCCGCAACCAGTGCTGGCAGGTGTCCCGCTCGGTAACCGTCGGCTTGTTGTCCGGCGGTGCGCAACGCACCGCGGCGACCATCCGGGCACCTAGCAACCGCTGGCCGTCCCCGGCATGGTCGCTGATCGGCAGCACGGCGACGCCCAACCGGTGCAGTGACGCGAACAGCCAGTCGCCGCTGCGGTCCCCGGTGAAGATCCGGCCGGTCCGGTTGCCACCGTGCGCGGCCGGGGCAAGCCCGACAATCAGCAGCCGCGGGTCCGGCGCGCCCCAGCCGGGCACCGGACGGCCCCAGTACGGCTGGTCGGCGAAGGCCCGACGGCGGTCGGTGGCGATCTTTTCTCGCCAAGCGACCAGCCGTGGGCAGGCCCGGCAGACCGATACCCGAGCGCACAGTTCGGTCACGTCGGCGGCCGAGCCGGCCAGCTGCTCGACCCGGGCCGCGCTGGTCGCGACCGGGGTCTGTGGGGTGGCCGGGTCGTCCGGCCAGCCCGAGCCGGGCTCGATCACGCCAACCAGGGTAATGGCGCGGCTAGTGATGGCGGCCGAGCGCCCGCATCAACCGGACCAGCTTGTTCTCCTTGATCCGCCGGCCGAGGGCCGGGCCACTCGGATCGCGCGGCGGGTAGCCGGCCGCGGCGCGCAGCTCGTACGCATACTCGTCGGCGGTGGCGAACTGGGCCGCCACATCGGGATCGAAGTCGGCCAGCAGCTCGTGCTGGGCGTCCGCCGGGAGATCGGCGAGCGCCTCGATCAGCGCGTTGAGGAACAGCCGGTGCTCCTCGTTCGCGTGCCTGACCACGACCGTGACCTCCTGATCCGCTCCAGGGGCGGCGCGGCAACCGCATGCTGCCGCTGGCCGAAATGTAGTGCGCCACGCCCACAGACGGCACCACCTACGACGGCATCACGCGTCAAGCGATCGAGCGCGCGATGCCGTCCAGGATGTCGTGCTCGCTAGCCACCACCCACGACAGCTCGAACCGGGTCATGATCTCGCTCAGGATCAGCGCGCCGGCACCGATCACGTCGACCCGCCCAGGGTGCATCGGTCCCAGCACGGCGCGCTCGGCGTGCGTCATCGCCAGCAGCCGCGAAGCGACCGCGTGCACGTCGGCGGCGGAGATCCGGGCGTGGTGGATCTGGGTCGAGTCGTAGCGCGGCAGGTCGAGCGCAAGTGCCGCGACCGTGGTCACCGATCCGGCCAGCCCGACCAGGGTCGCCGCCCGCTGCACCGGGACCACCGCGGCCACCTCGTCCAGCGCCTGGCCGATCGCGGCCCGTGCGGCGTCGAGCTGGTCACCGGTCGGTGGGTCGTCGCGGAGGTAGCGCTCGGTCAGCCGGACGCAGCCGATATCCACCGACCTGGACGCTTCGGCCGCATCGGTGCCGAGCACGAACTCGGTGGAGCCACCGCCGATGTCGACCACAAGGTATGGCGGCACGGCCGCGGAGAGCGTGCCGGTGCCAGTGCCGGTGCCTGTGCCGGTGCCGGTGCCGGTGCCGGTGCGCAGGCTGGCACTCGCGCCCAGGAACGACAGTGCGGCTTCCTCGGACCCGCTGATTACCTCGGGGCGGACTCCGACCGCGCGCTCGATCCCGGACTCGAACTCGGCCCGGTTCGCCGCGTCCCGGGTCGCCGAGGTGGCGACGAACCTGACCCGGTGGGCGCCATGCGCCTCGATCAGCTCGCCGAAGTGCCGAGCCGCGGCAATCGTGCGAGCCAGCGCCTCCGGGTGCAGCCGCCCGGTCCGGTCCACCCCCTGGCCGAGCCGCACGATCTCCATCCGCCGGTCCAGCTCGGTCAGCTCGCCGGAGCGGCCGCCCACGTCGGCCACCAGCAACCGGATCGAGTTGGTCCCGCAGTCGATCGCACCGACCCGGGTCACGGCACCTCCACGCACGGCCCGTCCTGCCACCACTCGGGCAGCTCGGCCAGCACCCGATCGCCCAGCGGGTTCGTGTCAGGCCCGGTGGCTAGCGCATGCGCGACCAGGACGTGCAGGCACTTCACCCGATCCGGCATCCCGCCGGCCGAGATACCGGTGATCTCCGGCACGTGACCGAGGGCCTCCCTGCGGTCCAGGTAGTCCTGGTGCGCGTGGGCATAGCCGGCAGCCAGCTCCGGATCGTGGGCCAGCTCGTCGGTCAGCTGCCGCATCAGCCCGGCCGCCTCCAGCCGGCTGACCGCGGCGCCGGCCCGCGGACAGGTGAGGTAGTACAGCGTCGGGAACGGGGTGCCGTCGTTCAGCCTTGGATAGCTCTCCACCACGTCGGGCAACCCGCACCGGCAGCGGTGCGCGACCGCGCGCAAGGCCCGCGGGCGCCGGCCGAGCTGGGCCGCGACAGCGTCGGTATCGGCCTCGTTCACCGACCCGCTCCGGGCGACGGTGCCAGCCCTGAGGCCGGCCCCGACGCCGGTCCGGAAGCCGGTTGCGGGCCCGAAACCGGTTGCGGAGCCGAGGCCCGCTCGATCGACGACCAGAGCTTGACGTACCAGGCTGCCGGCGACGCCCGGTCCACGCCGATCGTGCGCCGGTCACGCGCCGATCGCGACTGGGGCGGGGCCGGCGGATCCACCGTGACGTAGCAGGTCTCATCCGGCAAGCAGTAGTGCAACCGGTCCCTGGCCTGGGTCCGGATGTAGGCCGGATCGTTCCAGCGGTCCCGCTCGGCCTGCAGCTCGGCCACTCGCTGCTCCTGCTGCCTGACCTGCTCGCGCAGCTCGGCCATGTCGGAGCGCTGGCCGAAGTACTGCCGGACCGGGAAGGCCAGCGAGAAGCTCAGCCCGGTGATGACCAGCGCAAGCACTGCGGCCCGGCCGGTCAACCGGGTCCGGCGCTCGGTCCGGCGTCTGGCCAGTGCCTGCTCGGCCGGCTCGGCCTGATCGGCTCGGCCGGACCGGCGGCGCAGGGTGGCGGCCTTGGCCGGCTTGCCGGCGGTGCGGGCCGGGCCGGGCGAGCCGGTCGGGCGCTCCGGGCGGGCTCCGGCCGGGGCGCCGGCTTGGCGGGCCCGGTTGCGCGCACCTGGTCGGCCGCCTGGGCTACGACGAGGAGCGCTCATACCGGCAGCTCCTCTCCGTCCGCGCCCGGGCGCGCTACCCGGCTGCCGACCCAGTATCCGACAGCTTGGCCGGAATGCCGGGGAAGCCCATCCCCCGCGTGGCGCAATCCAGCGCGGACCCGTCACTCGCCCGCTTACCCGGCCGGCCGCACCTGGCCGCCGCACCTGGCCGCGGCCGCCACCGACCTGGCGAGCTACCTGATCGGCAGGGCACGGGTGAACAGGTCGAGCGTGCGATCCCAGGCCAGCTTGGCCGCGGCCGGGTCATAGACCTCGAGCCGGTCCTCGTTGAAGAACTCGCGCTGGGTGCCTGGGTAGTCGTACACCTCGACCTCGCCCCCGGCGGCGACGATCGACGCAACCGCCTCGGTCACGCCCGGCGCCGCCGAACCACCGTCGGCCTCAGCCGCGTGGATCATCGCGGTCTTGCCCGCGTATTTCTCCCAGCGCGGCGCCATCGAAGCCCGCGGCGGGTAGAAGCCGACCGCGGCGACGATCTCGTCGGCGAACGCGGCGCTCCACAGCGCGAGCGAGCCACCCATGCCGAACCCGACGATGCCGGCGCGGCGGCTTCCGCCGGCGTAGGTCACCACGTGGCCGGCCGCGTCGGCGATCTCGGTCGCGGCCTGGTCCATGGCCAACCCGTGGGACAGCTTCTTGGCAGCTTCCAGATCCCCCGCGACGGCGCCGCGATACAGGTCGGGTGCCAGCGCGACGTACCCGGCCTCCGCCAGCAGGTCGGCGACCGAGGTGATGTGCTCGACCAGGCCCCACCACTCCTGCAGCACGACGATGCCCGGCCCGGTGCCGCCCGCTGGCAGGGCGAGATAACCGAAGCGTGGGCTCCCGTGCGCGCCGTACCCGACCAGCTCACCCATGTGGCACTCCCTCGTCAGTTACCACTAAGACGTCACCAAGCGCGGAAAAGTCGCGAGCGTGGGCCAGATCGTATGGTTCGACAACCCCGTGCGCTTCATCGGCTACACCGGCGCCCGCAGCTGCCGACCGAATAGCTCGAGCGTGCGGTCCCAGGCCAGGGCCGCCGCGGCCGGGTCGTAGACCTCGGGCCGATCGTCGTTGAAGAACGCATGGTGGGTGCCCGGGTAGTCGTACACCTCGACCTCGCCACCGGCCGCGCTGATCGCCGCGACCGCGGTGCCGATCCCGGCCGCGGCCGAGCCGCCGTCGCTCTCGGCCGTATGGATCATGGCAGCCTTCCCGGCGTAGTTAGACCAGCGCGGCGCCATCGACTCCCAGTTCAGCGGTGGGTAGAAGCCGACCGCGGCGGTGACCTCGTCGGACAGCGTCGCGGTCCACAGTGCGAGCGAGCCACCCATGCAGAAACCGACCACGCCGATGCCGCCGTGCTGCTCCGGCCGGCCCGCCAGGTAGAAGGCCGCCCCGGCGATGTCCTTGGCGGCCCGGTCCATCTCCAGCGCCATCAGCAGCTTGCGCGCTTCGTCCGGCTCGGTGGCGATCTCACCGTGGTAAAGGTCGGGAGCGAGCGCGACATAGCCGACCTCGGCGAACCGGTCGACCAGCGCCGTGACGTGGCCGACCAGCCCCCACCATTCCTGGATGACCACAACGCCCGGCCCGGCGCCCCCACTTGGGATCGCCAGGTAGCCGTCGCATTGCGCGCCGTTGCTGGCGAAGCTCACGCGCTCACCCACGACCCGGTCTCCCTCCTGCGGAAGCCACACGCTCGTGAGGGTTCATGATTGCATGATCGGACCGGTGGGTTCGATCAAGCCCGGGCAAAACGCGGGAATGCGGCCGCGCCGGCGTACCGGGCGGCGTCGTCGAGCTCTTCCTCGATCCGCAATAGCTGGTTGTACTTGGCCACCCGCTCGGACCGGGCCGGCGCCCCGGTCTTGAGCTGACCGCAGTTCGTGGCTACGGCCAGGTCGGCGATCGTGGTGTCCTCGGTCTCACCGGAGCGATGGCTTATCATCGACCCGAAGCCGCTGCGCTGGGCCAGCGCTACCGCCTCGAGCGTCTCGGTCAACGTGCCGATCTGGTTGACCTTGACCAGCAGCGCGTTGGCCGCCTGCTCGGCGATCCCACGCTGCAGCCGTTCCGGGTTGGTGACGAACAGATCGTCGCCGACCAGCTGGACCCGCGCTCCGAGCTGCTCGGTGAGCGCCTTCCAACCAGCCCAGTCGTCCTCGCCGAGCGGGTCCTCGATCGAGACCAGCGGGTAGTCCGCGACCAACTGCGCGTAGTACCCGGCCATCTCCTCGGCGCTGCGCTCGGAGCCCTCGAACAAGTAGCTGCCGTCCTTGTAGAACTCGGTCGCGGCGACGTCCAGTGCGAGCGCGATGTCCCGGCCCGGGGTGTAGCCGGCCTGGCCGATCGCCTCCACGATGAGGTCGAGCGCCTGCCGGTTTGCCGGCAGGTTCGGCGCGAAGCCACCCTCGTCGCCGAGCCCGGTGGCCAGCCCGCGGGCCTTCAGCACCGACTTGAGCGCGTGGTAGGTCTCCGCCCCCCAGCGCAGTGCCTCGGCGAACGTCCCGGCGCCGATCGGCGCGATCATGAACTCTTGGATGTCGACGTCGGTGTCGGCATGTGCGCCACCGTTGAGGATGTTGAGCATCGGCACCGGAAGGATGTGCGCGTTCGCGCCGCCGATATAGCGGAACAGCGGCAGGTCGGCGGACTGCGCGGCGGCCTTGGCCACCGCCAGCGAGACGCCGAGGATGGAGTTCGCGCCGATGCGGGACTTGTCCGAGGTGCCGTCGAGGTCTACCAGCGCCTGGTCGATGAGCCGCTGTTCGGTCGCCTCGAAACCGAGCAGCTCCGGCCCGATCTCGTCGAGCACGGCCAGCACGGCTTTCTCTACCCCCTTGCCGCCGTACCTGGCCGGATCCCCGTCGCGCAGCTCGACCGCTTCGAACGCCCCGGTGGAGGCACCGGAGGGCACCGCGGCCCGAGCGATCGTGCCGTCATCGAGGGCGACCTCGACCTCGACCGTCGGGTTTCCACGCGAGTCCAGGATCTCCCGCGCCCCGACTGCTTCGATGCTGGCCATGGTGTCCGTACTCCCTCGTGCCGCGATCAGGTAACCGGGCGAGCGCCCGCTGCGAGCTTACCGAGACCGCAGCGAGGACTCCGGATGCCCGCGCAGGCAGCATCCGGAGTCCTCGGGTTTCGTGGGTCGGGCGCCCGGCTAGTCCAGCGCGCCGCGCAGCAGAGCCCTGATGTGCCGGGCGGTGCGGATCGCGTCCCGCAGGTCTTGCCGGGCGTCCCGCAGCGACTCCCGGATCTCGTCGACCGCGGACCGGATCCCAGGTCCGTCCGGGCCCGGCTCGATCGCCAGCAGTTGATCGGTCTGGCCCTGCACCGCGGCGGTGGCCGCATCCAGCTGCGCCTGCATGGCGTCCAGCAGCTCGTCCGCGTTCCCGGTGTCCTGCCCTGCTTCCTCGGCGTCGGCGACCGCGTCGGTCAGCCTGGCGTGGATGTCGGTCAGCCGGTCGATCGCGGCCAGCTCCCGATCGGCCACCACACTCAGCCTGACCTTGGGCCGCACCAGGATGTAGATCCGGTAGTCCTCGACCATGCTCTGCGCGTCGGCGCGCAGCGCTTCCCTGGTGGTCTCGCTGGCTACCTGAGCGCGCAGCTCGGTGAGCCCGGCGGTGTCGTCGTCGATCAGCGCGCTCAACGTGTCGCGGTGCTCGTCGCTGAGCCGCTCCGCCCTGGCCAGCAGGCCGTCGAGCCGCCCGAGCGTGTTGAGCCGCATGTCGATGCGGTGGGTGACCCGGGCCTTCGCCCCGGCTATGCCGTCCCGGCTGGCGTCGTCGGCCGCGTCGTCCGCCAGCGCCGGCGCGACCACCGCGCCGATCAGCAACGCCGCCGGCACCGCAAGCAGCACGGCCCTGGCCGCCCAGCGGGTCTTCTTGGATCCGGTCACGAATCGTCTCCTCATTGCTCGTCCAGTTCTCGGTCCTCGCCGGTCGTCGGCGCTCGGCGCGTGCCGGCTCTTCGGTGCGTGCCGGCTCTCGGTGCTCGTCAGTCGGCGTCTTCGGGGGCCCGGCTGTCCTCGGCCAGCTGGGCGTCGACGTCGGCGAGCAGCGCGTCCACTGCATCCAGGTCGGCGTCGATCGATCCGTCGGATGCTTGGCCGCTGCCGTTCGGCGCGCCCGTGCCGGTCCCTGACCCGGCACGGTCACCGATCTGGCTGGCCCGGTCGGCGCGCTCGCCGACGCTGGGCCGGCCCTGGCAACCGGCCAGCCCGACCCCGCTGAACACCGCGACCGCGGCCGCCAGCGCCACCGCTCGTCTCATGTATCCGCTCCCTTGCCGTTTCGTTCGACAGGGCCGACCATTCCCGGTTCGGGTAAACGGCACCGACCGCGGATTGTTCGGGTTCTGTACGGATCGAGCGCCGGCCGCTACCGCGGCGGACCCACCACCAGGCGGGCCTCACCCGCACTGAGCTGGTAGTACATCCCGACCACGGCACAGCTCCCGGTGGTGACCGCGGCGGCCATGACCGCCGACTGGGACACCAGCTCGGTCACCGTGTGCTCGATGTGGATCTGTTCGACATCGTCGGTCGCGTCGGTATGCTGCGAGATCGCGCGCCGCACGCTCGGCTCGATCGCGTCCACCACGGCGCCCAGGTAGCCGGCGACCTCGCTGCCCTGGCTGACCGCGTCGTACGCGGCCCGCACCGCGCCGCACGAGTTGTGCCCGAGCACCACGACGAGGTGGGTGTTCAGCACGGTGACCGCATACTCGATGCTGCCCAGCACCTCGGGACCGATGGTGTGCCCGGCGGTCCGCACCACGAACAGGTCGCCCAGGCCCTGGTCGAAGATGATCTCGGCGGCCAGGCGCGAGTCGGAGCAACCGAAGATCACCGCAAACGGATCCTGGGCGTCGGCCAGGCCGGCCCGGTGCTCGGCGTCCTGGTTGGGATGGATCCGGGTGCCGGCGACGAACCTGCGATTACCGGCCTGGAGCTCAGCCAGCCCCGCGGCCGGCGAACTACGCGGATCGTCCGCGTCCGGTATGGCCACCACCCGACCACCGTATCGACGTATCCGGCCATATCCGCCATCGCCCGGATCCGCGAACCCACTCGGCGGACGGGGCCGGCGACCCGCCCCCCATCCCCGTCACGGCTATTGGACCAACCACGGGACCGTTAAGTCGATCAACCTGGCCCTGTGTTCCGGAAATGCTCTGACTTATCCGGGCGAGCGACGCTCCATGATCGATTTAACGGTCCCGTGGATGTCGGCCGCGACCTGGGGCCGACAAGCGCCAGCTAGAGACCGAGCTCGGTACGCAGGTGCCGGGGAGCCGGTGAGCCGTGGGCGAGGATCGCGTCGTGCCGCTGCCGTGCCGACCAGTCCGGGTGCGCTGCGGCCAGATCGCGGGCCAGATCGGCGACCTCGGTGTAGCCCACGTAGTACGTCGACAGCTGCGCACTGGTCAGCAGCGCCCGGCGCCACTTCCCTACCGCCTCGCCCTGCTCCTGATGGCCGCGCTCGGTCATCAGCGCCATGGCTTCGGCCTCGGTCATGCCGTGCGCGTGCACCCGAGCGTCCAGGATCGCGTTGATGACCATCCGCAGCTGCATCTTGAGCTGTTGCATCCGCATCGCGTCACCGCCGTACCCGGCCCCGACCATGATCTGCTCGGCGTACACCGCCCAGCCCTCGGTGAACGGTCCGCTCCAGAACGCGTCCCGCACCTGGGTCGGCGCCTGGAACCGGCGTGAGTGCGCGAGCTGCAAGACGTGACCGGGCATCGCCTCGTGCACCGTCAGGTTGTGGATCATGTGGTTGTTGTACTCGCGGAAGAACGACTCGACCCGGTCGGCCGGCCAGTCCGAGGGGGTCGGCGAGATTGCGTAGAACGTCGGCAGCGGCGTGGTCTCCAGCGGCCCGGGCGGATCGCAGTAGGCGACCGCGACCCCACGATGGATCTCCGGCATCACGATGATCTCTACCGGATCGTCGTACCAGGTCACCAAGTCGTGGCGCCGGACGAACTCGGTGGTCGCGGCCAGCGCGTCCCGGGCCAGCCCGACGATGGTGTCGTTGTCCGGATGCTCGTCGGCCAGCTCGTCCAGGACCGAGCGCACCAGTTCGGGCGAGCCGGACCCAGAGCCGGCCCCCGAGGCAACCCCCGAGCCAGCCCCAGAGCCGCGCAACCGGGCCGCCACCGCGCCGATCTCCTCGGTGACCCGCTCCAGGTCGGCTTCGGCTCGAGCCAGGATCGCGTCGGCATCGCTGGCCGCGTCCAGCCGGTGCGCGAGTTTGGCCCGGAACAGCTCGGGCCCAATTCGCGGGTCGCGCTCCGACTCGCCGCCCTCGGCCATCCCGGCCAGCCGCTCCCGCAGCCAGGCCACGTGCTCGTCCAACGCGGCGAGCGCGGCCTGGCGGGCCGGCTCCACCTCACGGCGTAGCGGCTCGGCCTTGGCCAGCGCCTCCTCGACGTCGCCGACCAGCAGGTGCCGAGTGCCCTCGAACTGCCCGATCGCGGTCTCCACGTGCACCTGCGGCATCGCGCCCAGGCTGGCCCGCGCCGTGCGCAACGCGTCCGGCACCGCGGCCAGCCGGCCGGCCAGGCTGCGCAACCGGTCGGGCAGCGGGCCGAAGTCCCTGGCCAGCAACATGTAGAGCCCAGTGCCCGGGTTGGCGAGCAACGGGCTCCACTCGTGTTCGCGCAACTGGTCGATCCGGAACAGCCGCTCGTCCAGCCGGGCCGCCAGGATCTCCGCATCGACCGCGTTCACCTGGCTGAGCTCGGACCGGTCGAGCTGATCGAGCGCGGCCAGGTGCCCGGCCACCATCCGGCGTTCGGCCGCCAGGCCCGCCGGGCCGGCGTCGTCGAGCCGGTCGTCGAACCGATGGTCGCCAAGCGCGGTGGCCAGCACGGGCTGTGCGGCGAGCAGGTCGTCCAGTGCGCTGCGAGCCAGATCGGCAAAGCGCTCATCTGCGGAAATCGTCACATCCGGACCTTACCGATCGGCCCGGGTGGTGGCGTCCTCTTGCCGGCGAACCGTGTCCCGCAATCGCCGGGCCGAGTCGCGCAGCGCCTGCTCCGGGTCGATGCCGTGCGCGTCGGCCAGGGCTACCACCGCGAGCAGCAGCTCACCGACCGCGCCCGGGTCCACCTCGCCGGCGACCGTGGCCGGGGCCGGCAGTGCCGAGGTAATCCTATGCCGGCGAGCCCGGGCAACCAGCTTGCTCGCGTAGGCCAGCGCCGGCAGCCCGGCCGGCACCCCGTCCATCGCCGACGATCGGCCCTTCTCGACCGCCTTGAGCTGCTCCCAGCGATCCTCGGCGTACTCCACCGGCGGCGCCTCCGCCGTGCCGAACACGTGCGGATGCCGCGCCACCAGCTTCGTCACGATGCCGGCCGCCACGTCGTCGACCGACCACGACGAGTCGGGCCGTTCCTGAGCGATCCGGGAGTGGAACACCACCTGGAGCAGCAGGTCGCCCAGCTCCTCCCGCAGGTGCTCGTCGTCCCCGGTCTCAATCGCCTCGACCAGCTCGTAGGCCTCCTCGACCAGGTAACGGACCAGTGATCGGTGGGTCTGCTCGGCATCCCACGGGGAGCCACCTGGTGACCGGAGCCGGTCCATCACCGCGACCAGGTCGAGCAGCCGGGCCCCCGGCAGATCGTACGAACCGGGCAGCAGCTCGAGCTCGGGCACCGGTTGGCCCGATCCGGCCGCGGCGACCAGCCGGCGCGCCAACGCCTCGCCAACCGGCGGTGCTTCGTCGTCACCGACCAGCCAGACCAGCGGCCCGTCGCCGGCCGCGGCCGCCGCGAGCAGCCGGTCCGGTGCCTCGGCCACGGGCACGACGATGACCTCGATGCCGGCCTCGGACAGGTAGGGCAGCACCGGATGGTCCGCCGATCCGGTCCACACCGCGCTCGCCTCGCGCAACGCCTGCCAGGCCGGCCAGGACAGCAACCCGGGCGCAACCCGCGGGCTGCTGGACAGCAGGATCAGCCGGCCGGTCACTGCCCAGGCGTCGGGGGTACGACCCCCTGATCAGGCACCGACACCTGGCTCTCGGACGGCTTGATCTCGCCGGTGGCCGGATCCCAGCTGCCGTAGCGCGGGTTGACCCGGATGTTCATCCCGCGTGCGGTGGTCTCGGACAACTTGTTCAGCTCCTGCTGGGCCGCCACCAGCTCGGCCTCGGTGGTCGCGCCGCCGGCGATGGACGCCCGCAGTGCATCCATCGACAGGTAGTCCTGCACGAAGGTGCGCAGGTCACCGGGCGCGATGTTGGCCGCGGCCACCTGGTCCTGGAAGCTCTCCGGCCCGCCGAACTCGGCCTCCCTGGCGGCGATCTCCTGGTCGATGTCGCCGGGGGTCACGGTAACGCCGCGCTGGGCAGCGGTCCGCATCGCGATCTGGTGCCCGATCAGTCGCTGGATTTGCTCGCGGGCCAGCACATCGTGCGGCACCGCGTCCAGGCCGCGGGCGGCCCGCGCGGCGGCTACCGCTTCGACCTTGTCCTGCACGACCGAGACCGGGACTCGCTCGCCGTCGATGATCACTGCAGCGCCGGCCTTGGCCGGTTGGCAGCCGGTGAGCGCCAACCCGGCCGCGGCAGCCAGCACGGCGACGGTGAGCCTCGGGCGCAGCGCCGGGCGGTCGGGGCGCACCAGGGTGCGCAGGGTTCCGATCACGGGCGATCTTCCTTCGTGGTTGCGGGTGCCTGGGCGGCGCCGTCGGCGAGCACCGACTCGACGAGACCGCGGCACCAGTCAAGCAGCTCCTGGTCACGCAATGGCTGACCGCCGATCGGCGCGGTGACCGGCCTCGGCACCAGGATGGTACGCACTGCCGGCTTGATGATGGTTCGCGGGTAGAGCCGAGTAAGCCGCATCTGCCGCGACTCGGGCAACTCGACCGGGGCGAACCGCACCTGGGTCCCGGCCAGCGTGATCTCGGACAGACCAAGCTCGGCCGCCCTGGCTCGGAACCGGGCCACCTCGAGCAGGTTCGCGACCTGGATCGGGAACTGCCCGTACCGGTCGGTGAGCTCCTCGGCCACCGCTGCCGCATCCGCGTCCGAGCCGACCGAGGCGATCCGCTTGTAGGCCTCGAGCCGCAGCCGCTCGCCCGGGATGTAGGCGTGCGGCAGGTGAGCGTCGATCGGCAGCTCCACCCTGGTGTCCGGACGCTCGGCCGGGCGCTCGCCGCGGAACTCCGACACCGCCTCGCCGACCAAGCGGACGTAGAGGTCGAAGCCGATGCTCGCGATGTGCCCGGACTGCTCACCGCCGAGCAGGTTCCCGGCGCCCCTGATCTCCAGGTCCTTCATCGCCACGTACATGCCGGCACCAAGCTCGGTGTGCTGCGCGATCGTGGCCAGCCGCTCGTGCGCGGTCTCGGTCAGCGGTCGCTCCGGCGGGTACAGGAAGTAGGAGTAGCCCCGCTCCCGGCCCCGGCCGACCCGGCCGCGCAGCTGATGCAGCTGGGCCAGCCCGAGCAGATCGGCCCGCTCCAGGATCAGCGTGTTGGCGTTGGAGATGTCCAGCCCGCTCTCCACGATCGTGGTGCAAACCAGGACGTCGAACTCGCGCTCCCAGAACCCGACGATCAGCCGCTCGAGCACGTGCTCGTTCATCTGGCCGTGGGCGACCGCGATCCGCGCCTCCGGAACCAGCTCCTGCAGCCGCCGGGCCGCCCGCTCGATCGTCTCTACCCGGTTGTGGATGTAGAAGACCTGACCCTCGCGCAGCAGCTCCCGGCGCACCGCCGCGGCGATCTGCTTGTCGTCGTACGGTCCGACGAAGGTCAGCACCGGGTGCCGTTCCTCCGGCGGGGTGGCGATCGTGGACATCTCCCGGATCCCGGTCACCGCCATCTCCAGGGTGCGCGGGATCGGAGTGGCCGACATGGTGAGCACGTCCACCGACGCACGCAGGGCCTTGAGGTGCTCCTTGTGCTCGACCCCGAAGCGCTGCTCCTCGTCCACGATGACCAGGCCGAGGTTGCGGAACTGCACCGAGCCGGACAGCAGCCGGTGGGTGCCGATCACGATGTCTACCGAGCCCTCGGCCAGGCCGCGGACGACCTCCTCGGCCTCGGAGTCGGTCTGGAATCTGGACAGCGCCTTCACGATCACCGGGAAGTTGGCGTATCGCTCGGTGAACGTGGAGAAGTGCTGTTGGACCAGAAGCGTCGTCGGCACGAGGACGGCACACTGCTTGCCGTCCTGAACCGCCTTGAACGCGGCCCGGACCGCGATCTCGGTCTTGCCGTAACCGACGTCGCCGCAGATCAGCCGGTCCATCGGATAGGGCTGCTCCATGTCGCCCTTGACTTCGTTGATCGCGGCCAGCTGGTCCGGGGTCTCGACGTAAGGGAACGCGTCTTCCAGCTCGCGCTGCCACGGGGTGTCGGGCCCGAATGCGTACCCCGGAGCGGACGTGCGGGCGGCGTAGAGCCGGATCAGCTCGGCGGCGATCTCCTTGACCGCCTTGCGGGCCCGTCCCTTGGCCTTCTGCCAGTCCGCGCCACCGAGCCGGTGCAGCGACGGCGACTCGCCGCCGACGTAGCGGGTGACCAGCTCGAGCTGGTCGGTCGGCACGTAGAGCCGGTCGCCGGGTTGCCCGCGCTTGCCCGGCGCGTACTCGATGACCAGATACTCCCGGGTCGCGCCGGCCACGGTCCGCTGCACCATCTCCTGGTAGCGGCCCACTCCGTGGTGCTCGTGCACGACGTAGTCGCCGGGCTGCAGCTGCAGCGGGTCCACCATGTTGCGCCGCCGGGATGGCAGCCGGCGCATGTCCTTGGTCGAGGATCGTTGCCCGGCGATGTCCTCCTCGGTCAGCACCGCGGTGCGCAGCGACTCGGACACGAAACCGTGGTCGATGGTCCCGGTCGCGACGTGAACCACCGACGGATCTGGCGCGGTGGCCAGGTCGGTCTCCAGCCGGGCCGGCACGTCCTGACCGCGCAGCACCTCGACCAGCCGTTCCGCCGGACCGTGTCCCTCGGTGACCAGGACGACCCGCCAGCCCCCGCCGAGCCAGCCCTTCACGTCGGCCAGTGCGCGGGTGGTGTCACCCCGGTATGCCTCGACCGCTCGGGCCTGGGTCAGCGTGGTCTCGGCCAGCTCGACCTCGTCGAGCTCCTCGTCGCGGCCGAACGGCGTGATGCTCCACCACGGCACACCGGCCCGGTGCGCGTGCTCACGCACGTCGGCGATCGACCGCAGCGCCGCCGCACCGAGGTCGATCGGCACCTTGGCCCCGGCCGCCGCGCTCGCCCAGGACGCGTCGAGGAACTCCTGGCTGGTCCGCACGAGATCGGCGGCCCTGGTCCGGACCCGCTCCGGATCGCACACCACGACGTGAGTGCCGGCCGGGAGCTGGTCGACCAGCATCACCATCTCGTCGGCGAGCACCGGGCTCAGCGCTTCCATCCCCTCGACCGCGATCCCATCGGCGATCTTGCCGAGCAGGTCGTCCAGCTCCGGGTGGTCGGTGCGCAGCCGGGCGGCCCGGTCCCGGACCGCCTTGGTCAGCAGCAGCTCCCGACAGGGCGGCGCCCACAAGCCGCGCTCGGCGACCTCCAGGCTGCGCTGGTCGGCCACCTTGAAGTAGCGGATCTCCTCGACCGTGTCGCCCCACAGCTCGACCCGCAGCGGATGCTCTTCGGTCGGCGGGAACACGTCGAGCAGACCGCCCCTGACCGCGAACTCGCCACGCTTCTCGACCAGGTCGACCCGACTGTAGGCGGCGTCGGCCAGGCCCCGCACCAGATCGTCGAGCTCTAGCTCGTCGCCGATCGAGACCTGGACCGGCTGCAGATCGCCCAGGCCGGCCACCATCGGCTGCAGCACGCTGCGGATCGGCGCGACCGTCACCTGGATCGGCCCGGCGGCCGGATCGGATGCGCTGGGGTGGGCCAGCCGGCGCAGCACGGCCAGCCGGCGGCCGACCGTGTCCGAGCGCGGCGACAACCGCTCGTGCGGGAGGGTCTCCCAGGCCGGGAAGTCGGCGACCGCATCCGGGTCGAGCACACAGCGCAGCGCCGCGGTGAGGTCTTCGGCCTCCCGACCGGTCGCCGTGATCGCCAAGATGTGCCGCCGCGCCCGGCCGGCCAGCGAGCCGATCACCAGCGGCCGGTAACCGGGCGGCGCGGTCAGGTCGAGCTCGGTGCGGCCCTGGGCGCGGGCAAGCTCGATCGCGTGCGCGACCGCGGGGTCGGCACCGACCACATCAAGAAGACCGGCCAGGGACATGAGTGCGACGCGCCTTCCTCTCATGCCTTCGAGGGCGTAAGCGGATGGTAGATGGGCAGCCGAACGCGCGCGGAACGGGTGTCGAGCCGCCCTGGCCCGCCGATCCGGCGTGCCTCAAGCCTAGCCAGCCGAACCGACAGCGGCAGCCGGTCCGGACTGGATCATCTATAGGTGTAGCGGTCCGACGCGGCCGGCGTCACGATCTGGCCGCAGCCGTTGCGAGCCGTCGATCTGATCAGATCCCGCACACTATGCTGACCCGCACGATCATCGCCAGGCCCACCGGCCTTTCCATAGCTATCCAGGGGGAGCACCACATGCACCGGTTATCTCGGGTCCTCGCTTGCGCGGTCACCGTCGCGGTGCTGGCCGCCTGCTCGTCCGACGACGAGCCCAACGGCCCGACTGCGGGACCGACCGGTGCCGGCTCGCAGAGCCCGCCGATCTCCACCGCGATTCCGTCCAACGGCGTGACCGGTAACCCGACCACCGAGCCGACCGCGTTCGCCACCGAGGACCGCCTCATCCCGCCGCCGGACCGGCAGATCAAGCTGGAGAAGGTCACGACCGAGCGGGACGGCTCGATCGAGCGGGTCATCATCGAGATCGAAGGCAATGTCACACCGGGCGTCGAGACCCGGTACGTCGACATGGTGCGGATCGAAGACGAGCCGGTTCTCACCGACGGCAACGCCGCCCTGGAGCTGGTGCTGGAATCCGCCGACCCGACCGGAGAGCAGGGCCTGTCCCCCGACGTGACCACCGAGCTTCTCCCCGGGTATCCGATCGTGCGCGAGGTGCTGTACGCGCGCTACCTCGCCGGCACCGTGCTGTTCGCGATCGGGGTCAGCGAGCAGGTGCCCTACCGGGTGCTCGCCGAACAGACTCGGGTCGTGATCGAGTTCCAGGGCTGACCTGATCACCGTTGGGCAGGCCGGATTCCGTGATCATGGAACCGGCGGCCTGTCGATATACGTTGGGTGGGCAATGGACGAGATGCGAGCACGGCGGGTGGTGGACGCGCTGCGGGACCGCGGCGTGCCGGCCCGGCTGGCCAGGGCGGGGATCTCCCAGTACGGGATCCGGGTGACGTTGTCCAAGGGTCGCGAGGCGGTCTGGGACACCGACGGCACGGCCGGTCTGGAAGCGCAGGTCATGCGCGACGGCATGCTGGTCGGCTTCGTGCCGGTGATCGACGGGTCGGAGGACTTCGACGAGGACCAGGTCGTGGACGCGATCGCGCGCACCGACTACGACCAACCGATCGCCAGGCAGCGACCGACCGCACCACCGCCCGCGCCTGCGCTGCCCCGCGAGGGCGGCGTGTTCCGCCGGTTCCTGGACGGCTTCCGCTACCGCTAGGGAGCTTGACTGCTACCGCTAGGGAGCTTGGCTGCCGAGATCCAGACCGTAGAGATCGGAGCGCTCGTCCACGGCCGGCAGCAGCAGTTGCCAGCCCCGGCGGCGGTAGAGCCGGGGCGCCGGTAGGTCATCCCGGTAGGTGGTCAGCATCGCCTTGCGGTGCGGTAGATCGACGAGCAGCCGATCGTGCAACGCGGTCCCGATGCCGCGACCCTGCATCGCCGGATCCACCGCCATCTCGACGAGCTCGAAGTGACCGCCGAGCCACTCGGCCACCAGCTCCGGCGCGGCGACCGCGGCGATCCGGTCGGTCCACCACTGGCCGAAGTCGCCGGTGTAGCCGTACGCGAAGCCGACTACCCGGCCGGAATCCCGGGCCACGACACATCGGAACCCAGTCCGGGCGGCATGCGTGGGCAGCTGCTCTACACCGAACCGCTGTGCCGCCTCGGCCGGCTCGTCATGGCCGGGCGCTCCGAACGCGGCCGCGTAGACCCGGACCAGATCATCGGTGAGCTCGAGGACGTCCTTGCCGTGCATCGAGACCTGCATCCGCCGGATGGTAGCCCCCGCGTCCGGCTCCATGATCAGGGGCTCCTGGTTTGGAGTCCCGGGACCAGCAGCCCCTGATCATGAGACGCGCGCGCGGAAGACGATGCGCCGACCCGAGCCGAGTCCTACGGACTCGGCTCCAGCAGCACCGACACCATGGTCGCGTTCTTGGTCGCCGAGTCGGCAGTCGCGCTCAGCCCACCGACGGTGCCGGTCGGAACCCCGACCCCGGAGTCGGTGAGCAGCTCGGACACGTGCCCGGCGCCAGATCCGGCGAACATGTGCCGAACCGCCTCGCTACCCGGTGCGGTCCAACTCGTGGTCGCGGCGGTCTTGTCCGACCAGTACGACACCACCCACGAGCCGGCCACGCTCACGGTCAGCTGCGGGGTGATGTGGCTGGCCTGGATCAGCGCTTCGGCCGCAAACGCGTGCCCACCGGCAGGCACCGCGGCACCCCGGTATACCGATGCCACCAGGTCGCTGCGGACGAACTCGCTGGTGTTCACGGTCACCACGGCCCCGGCGTCCCCGGCGGTGGCGGTTCGCTCCCAGGCCACCGTGGACAGGCTGGTCGCGCCAACCTGCCCGAGCCTGGTCCAGCCGGCCGGGTCGGTCGCGGTCGAGGTCGCCGAGTTGCTGGACAGGAACATCACCATGGTGTCGCCGGCCTGCACCGATCCGGGCAGCGTCAGCGATACCGAGTTGCTGGTGGTCTGGGTGGGGTTGGACGCCTTGGCTACGAAGCTGACCGACGAGGCAACCGGCGCCGGGGTGGTGAACAGTGCCGAGGAGCGCCAGTCGATCCCGGCCCCGATCACGGTGTCGGTGCCGCTGACCGGGGCGTTGTTGGCCCAGTCCAGCCGGTGCAGCGAGCCGTTGTCCTTGTGCACCCAGTACAGGTGGTCGTCGGTGAGGAACAGCCCCTTCACGTTGCGCCAGTCCACCCCGGTGATCCCACCGGTGACGGTGAACTTGGTCGCACCGATGATCTCGCTCTCCGCGCTGAAGTACCGCATGAACAGCGAGTTCTGGTCGGTCTGGGTAAAGAACATCCGGCCGTTGTCGTAGGTCAGACCGGTCATCGACGCGGCCTCGGAGCCGAACGCGTTGAGCCCGTTGAGCGGAACCGTGCGCTCGGTGCCGAACGTGGTGCCGTCGTAGCTGCGCGCGGTGAACGTCTGGTTGGACTTGGCCGTGTAGAGCTCGCCGGCCGCCACGAACCCACCGCGAACCGTGTTCCAGCCGGTCCCGGCGCCGGGAACCGAGGTCAGCTCACCGCCGGCCGAGCCGTCGAACGAGCGGCTCATCAGCTGGTCGGGATTCGAGCTCGGGTTGGCCAGGTGCACCTTGACCGGCAGCGCAGCGGCATGCGGCTGCGGCACGATCCAGCCGCCGGCCAGCGGCAGCTTCGCGTGCTTGCCGTGATACTCCAGCGCGATCCGGTCGGTGTCGTTGCCGATGTACACCCCGGAGTCGGTGCCGACGATGTCCCAGACCGCCAGGCCGCG
>JAKEEW010000382.1 GCA_022616375.1 Sporichthyaceae bacterium | reverse complement strand
GGTTGCTGATCGCGCGGAACCGCGCGAGATACGGCAGCGGCACCACGCCGGCGATGAGCGAGTGCAGTGCGCCCAGACGGTACGAGATCGACAGCGGCGGCGGAGTCGCCGCATCAGCGACCAGAACGAGCACGGGGCGTCCCAGCCGGGCCCGCCACCGCGTCAGGACGCGGGCCACCTCCGCGACCCCGTACCCGGTCGAGCGGGCCACCAATACCGGCCGCCGACCCGCAGGGAGCTGTCCGGTGCTCAGGTTCCCTTCGACAGCCCAACCGGTGCCGCCCGGATCCAGCAGCGTTGCGACCGTGCTCGCCCCGGCGCCGCCGTGCGCCCCGAGTACCACCAGCCTGACCGTCCAAGTCGGGTGGTCAGACCTGCCGCCGGACGGGGCGATCAGCCGCTGGGGATGAGGCAGCGGGGGTACCACCGCGAGCGGGGGTCTCTGGTGACACATTGTCGAGTCGTGCATCTTGTCCTCCGTTTCGACGCACGTACAATGCGGCGCTCGGGGCAGCAAAGTCGACCCTTTCCCGCGCACAAATGTGAAATGGCAGAACCAGCCAAGACTGAGGCAAGTTCAACACCGGTCAGGCGACTGACCTGCGGGAAAGACCGTGGCAAGAGGTAGGCGAGATTCGCGAGCAGATCGGGAGAGCCAGCAAATGGGCCTGATATCTGGTGTCGTTATAGCCGCGGCATTACTCGCTATTGCGGTGGTGTTATCCGTGCCGTTCGGCGTCATAGCACTCGCCGCACCCGGCGGCGTTGCACCCACCGGGTCCGTCTGGATCGGCGCCGCAGGCGCTGGCACCTTCCGGGACGCCACCACCCCGTTGAACGTGCCGATCCTTAACCCGAGAACACCGGCCCAGGCGATCGGGTGGGCCACGACCGCCGCCACGGGAACCGCCGGCTGGTACCGGCGGTGCCTCGCCTTCACCGCGCAGGCCTACGGCTGGAACCGCTCCGGCTCCCCCACCGCGATCGCCCACTGGACCACCACCCCCGCCGGCTACAGGCACCCGAACGATCGGAGTCCGCCGCCGGGGGCGCTGCTGTACTGGGCCACCGGCACC
>JAKEEW010000381.1 GCA_022616375.1 Sporichthyaceae bacterium | reverse complement strand
GTCTCGGCCGGCATGTCCAAGGCCGGGTGGTGGCTCCGACTAGGGTGAAGCGCCCCGCCCGGGCGCCGCAGGAGAGGACCGGGACATGAAGTACATGATCATGATGTTCGGGGGTCTGGGAGCCGCCATCGAGGATCGGCCGCCCGAGTGGATCACGAGCATGCACGAGTTGCTGGTGAAGCTCGACGCCGAGCTGCGGGAGAGCGGCGAGCTGGTGGCCGGGGACAAGCTGATCGACCCGGGCCGGGCCACGACGGTCCAGTTCCGTAACGGAGCCCCGCTGCCGACCGACGGGCCGTTCGCCGAGATCAAGGAGTCGCTGGCCGGCTACTGGATCGTCGAGGCGAGCGAGGACCGGGCAATCGAGATCGCGTCGCGGGTGGTCGCGTTCACCGAGTACCCGATGGAGGTCCGGCGGATCATGGACGAGCCGCCGCAGCTATGACCGGGTTGCCGGCGGGATGAACACCGACCCGCGGATCGAGGACCTGCTGCGCGAGCTGGCGCCGCAGGTCCTCGGCATCCTGGTGCGCCGGCACGGGCAGTTCGACGCCTGCGAGGACGCCGTGCAGGAGGCCCTGCTCGCGGCGGTGAGGCAGTGGCCCGCCGCGGGGATACCGGACCGGCCCCGGTCCTGGCTGCTGACCGCGGCCAGCCGGTCACTTGTCGACCAGTGGCGCGCCGAGAGCTCCCGGCGGCGCCGGGAGCGGGTCGCGGCGCTCGACCCGGCCGGTGGCGAGGTGGCCGCCGATCCCCAGGACACCGCGGACCGGCCGGCCGGCCATGACGACACGCTGGTGCTGCTGTTGCTGTGCTGCCATCCGGCACTGTCGCCGCCCTCGCAGCTGGCGCTGACGCTTCGCGCCATCGGCGGTCTGACCACCGCCGAGATCGCGGCCGCGTTTCTGGTCCCGGAGGCCACCATGGCCAAGCGGATCAGCCGCGCCAAGCAGCAGGTCAAGGACGCCGGTGCCCGGTTCGAGCTGCCGCCGGATCCGGAGCGAACCCAACGGCTGGGCGTCGTGCTGCACGTGCTCTACCTCATCTTCAACGAGGGGTACACCGCCAGCTCGGGTCCGGCGCTGCACCGGACCGACCTGACCGCCGAGGCCATCCGCCTGGCGCGGCTGCTGCACCGCCTGCTGCCCGGCGAGGGTGAGGTGGCTGGCCTGCTCGCGCTGATGCTGCTCACCGACGCGCGCCGAGCGGCCAGGACCGATACCGACGGGTCCCTGGTGCCGCTGGCCGAGCAACGCCGCGAGCTGTGGAACACCGCCGCGATCGCCGAAGGCCAGGCGCTGCTGGCCGACATCCTGGGCACCGTACCGATCGGTCCCCACCAGCTGCAGGCCGCGATCGCCGCGGTACACGACGAGGCCCCAACCTCGGAGCAGACCGACTGGCCGCAGATCCTCGCGCTGTACGAGGTGCTCGCCCGGGTGGCACCCGGCCCGCTTGTCACACTCAGCCGGGCTGTGGCCGTGGCGATGGTGCACGGCCCGAGGGCCGGGCTGGCCCTGCTCGGCACCCTCGAC
>JAKEEW010000380.1 GCA_022616375.1 Sporichthyaceae bacterium | reverse complement strand
GGTAGCCGGCGGGCTTGGGTCGAGACTGGCGGTCAAGGGCTGGCTGTCCGCCCGCATCGTCAGGGCGGCCACGCGGCCGCCGCTATCCGAGGCCTGTGCCTGGACCGTCACGGTCCCGCGCACGTGAGCATTCACGGCCGGCGCCTGGAAGGCGACCGTCGGCGGCTGTGCGTCGAGCCGCGTCTCCGCGGCGCCGATGTCGAAGCGAGGGACGCCGCCCGCGGTCCCGGCCACCGGCCGGGCGGATTCGGCGAAGTAGTCGGCTTCGAACCGGGGGTTGAGCTGGGGCGTCAGCGGAGTGCGAGGATCGAGGCCGCGATCCACCAGCGGAGAGGCCGGCGCCGGCGTCGGGTCGTCGTCGAGCGTATTCACCAAATCGTCCGCCCCGGCCAGGTTCCGGTAGACCACGGCAGCATCGTCGCAGCCGGGACTCGCCGTCACTCCGGGCCCCTCGGTGCCGGTCGGCGTGAGATTCGCGCCGTCGATACCATCCAGCACCGGTCCGGCGATCTCGCCCAGACGGTTTCCGCAGACCAGGTTGTTCCGCAACACGATCGTCAGCGCCGGAGGTACCGGCCCTGTCTCGCGCCTCACGCCGACCCGGCCGCCGGTGGAGCCAGGCTGTGTGCCGTTGCCGGTGATCGCGTTGCTGACCAGCAGCAGCACATGCGCCCGTGTGGTGCTCACACCGTTCCATCCGTTGCCGTGAATCGTGTTCTGCACGATGGTGTGCGGGCCGCCCTCCGGGTCCGCCATCGCGATCCCGTTCCGGCCGTTGGCGATGATCACGTTGTTGAGGATCAGCGTCCCGACATTGCCCGCGGCGATCCTGATGCCGCCGTCGCACTCGGGCCCGCCGTTACCCATGATGCGGTTACGCTCGATCCGGATCGCGGTGTTCTGGTTGCTCCCGCCCAGCAGCGTGATGCCGGCACTGCCCGCGCCAGTGATCGTCAGCCCGCGAATCGTGATGAAGCGCGACTGCTGGAGCCGGATCGCGTGCCCATTCGCGCATTGATGGACGACACCCTGCAGCACGACGCTTCCGACCGGCGCGGCCGGATCCGCCTGGATCACGATCCGGCTGCTCTCGGATCGCGCCGCCGCGTTCTTGCCCGTGACGTTGACCTGCTCGACATAGGCACCCGGCTGGATCTGGATGGTGTCGCCAGGCTGCGCCGCGTTCACCGCAGCCTGGATGCTGCCGTAGCAGGGCGAATGCCCGCCGCACCCGGTATCCGTACGGTTCACGTGACGGACCGTGGCGGCCGCGCTGGTGCCCGCCGAGGGCGGCGCAGCCGCCGCTGTCAACGCCAGGACGACGAACAG
>JAKEEW010000379.1 GCA_022616375.1 Sporichthyaceae bacterium | reverse complement strand
TGGACACCGGCGTAGTTGCCGGCCCTGATGGTCGGTTGGCGCCGCGGGCGCCGGTGTTGGCGATGAGCTTCTCCGCGGGTGGGGATGGCGAACTGGGCCGGATCGGCTGGGGCGAGCACGAGCTGGGCGTGTCCTGGGATGGGGTGCTGCCGGAGCCGATCGTGTCGGGGTCGACGCTGACGTATCCGTCGGTGTTGCCGGATGTGGACTTGGTGGTGTCGGTGGACGCCGACGGCACCGGGTTTTCCGAGGTGCTGGTGGTCAAGACCCCGCAGGCGGCGGCCAATCCGGCGCTGGATGCGGTGAGTTTCCCGGTGCAGCTGCCCGACCAGCTCACAGTGGTGGAACAGGGCGGCGGGTTCGACATGGTCGACGAGTCCGGTGCGCAGATTTTCACCAGCCCGACCCCGCGGATGTGGGACTCCTCGGGCACCCCGGACGGGGAGGCCATGGGCGCCGCGCAGCAGATGGGCGGGGTGCTGGAGGATCCGGTCGCCGATCCGGTGGCAGAGCGGGTTGAGGCGCCGTTGGAGGGTGACACGGTGGCGGTGATGCCGGTGGAGGTCACCGAAGAGGCGGTGACAATCACCCCCGATGAGGGCATGTTGTCCGATCCGGGCACGGCGTGGCCGGTGTACATCGACCCGACGTACGACGCCGGCAACGGGGTCACCCTCAACGCGCGGACGATGATCCAATCGTGCTGTGGTGCCGACGATAACGACTGGAACTTCACCGGCGATCAGGGCCTGGGCCGGTGCGAGGTGGCGCTGGATTCGGACTGTAACTACAACAACACCAAGCGGCTGATCTGGAAGTTCGACCTGCCGGCCGCGGTGCGCGGCTCGGATGTGCTGGACGCGGAGTTCAACGCCTACCAGACCACCGCGTACGACTGCGACACCGGCTGGGTGCGCGCCTACGAGACCGCATCGATCACGTCGGGCACGACCTGGAGCAACTTCCACGCGGAGATGGACGGCGACTCCGGTGATCCGGATTTGTTGGATTCGGTGGATCAGACCCGCCGCACCGGGTGCTCGCTCGGTCCGGGCCGCACCTACTTCGATGTGACCGACGGGGTGCAGGACGCCGCGGACGCCAGCCAGACCACGGTGCGGATCGGGTTGCGCGGGGCGAACGAGACGGACATGGAAGCGTCGTGGAAGCGGTTCCGCTACGACGCCGCTCTGTCGATCACCTTCAACCGGCCGCCGAACACCCCCACCTCGGTGGATCTGCTCGAGGTGCCGGGTAACTGCGTGAACGGGTCGGGGCGGCCGTTCATCCGAACCACGACCCCGACGATGACCGCGACCCTGTCCGACCCGGATTCCGAGGACTCGATCCAGGCCAACTTCGAGGTGTACAAGGTCAGCGACAACTCGCTGGTGTGGAACCCGCCGAAAACCGCGGCGCAGGCGTCGAACAAGTCGCACTCGCTGCAGGTGCCGGCCGGCACACTCGTCCACGGGGTGTCCTACGACTGGTTCGCCCAGGGCTGGGACGAACACGGCAAGCAAGGACCCGCGGTGCACTGCGAGTTCACCGTGGACACCGTCCCGCCGGACAGCGCACCGGCGGTGACCGCGGTGGCCGGACAGCCGGCGGTGTATGTGGAGGACGGCTGGGCCGGCGGCAAGGACATACCAGGTTCGTTCTCGTTCACCAACGGCGGCGGCGTGGCCGTCGGTGACGTGGTCAAGTACGAGTACTCGTTCGGCGGGCCCTCGTTTGGAAGCGTGGCGCTGTTGTCCGGCGGGGCGAACGGAGACTCGGTGGACATCCCGTTCAGCCCCGGCACTGTGGGTGCGCAGACTCTGTATGTGCGGTCGGTGGACGCCGCCGGGTGGCCCAGCCCGCAGAAGCTGTACCGGTTCAACGTCAACACCGCTGCCAAGGCCGGCTGGTGGAAACTCAACGACGGCACCGGCACGGCCGGCCAGGACGCGACCGTCAACAACAACGACGTGACCCTGACCGGCACCGGGGCGAGCTGGAGCGATGGCCCCGTTGGCCTGGACAACCCGGACAAGGCGCTGCACCTAGACGGGATCGCCGGCGGGGCCACCACCGCGGGACCGGTGGCCAAAACCAATGCCAGCTTCACCGTGACCGCGCTGGTGCTCACCGACGGGGCGACCGGCAGCCGGGTCGCGGTCAGCCAGGACGGGGTGAACACCAGCGGGTTCAAACTCGGGCAGCTGTCCGACTCCAGCCTGTGCCCGGCCGCGACCGGCCCCACCTGCTGGGCGTTCTGGGTGGGCAACTCCGATGTGGTCGGCACCTCGCACACCCGCGCGTTGCCGATCCCGACTCCGGAGAACGACTTCGCGATCGCGGCGGACACCTGGACCTCGCTGGTCGGGGTGTACGACGCCACCGCGAACCAGATCCGGCTGTACGTCAACGGTGAGCTAGCTGGCACCGCCCCCTACACCGCCGGCTGGGGCGCGGTCGGCAAGCTGCGCATCGGCCAGGCCATGAGCGGCGGCGCCGCCCAGTACTTCTGGTCCGGCGACATCGACGACGTGCGCGTCTACAAGAGCGCGCTCGATGAGGACACGATCCGCCGAATCGCCGCAGGCTCGCAGGACCCGGGAGACATCCCGCAGTAGCTCGACAGGCCACCACCAGCTCGGACCTTCATCAGACATGGGTCGACCCGGCCGCAGGCGGGGTCGTTGTACGGGAGGCTGTTCGTGGGACGCAGGACCGCACGAGTGTTATCGGGCAGGACACGCCGCGGGATCATGATCCCGTTGCTGGCCGGGCTGGTGATGTCGATCGGGATCGCCCCGACCGCGGCGGCCGCGACCGCCGGTCCGGGGGATCCGCAGTCCGACCCGCGGTGGCGGGAGAAGCGGATGGCCCAATGGCCCGACCTCCCCGACACCAAGCGGGTCCAGGTCGAGCAGGTGCCCACCGCCGACCGGCCGGCCGGGCGGCGGCTAACCTCGAGCACCCCCGGCCCGGTGGTGTGGCCGTCGGCCGGCGCCGCTGTGCTGCAAGTGCCGGATGCCGGCGGGGTGGCGCTGCGTAAGCGCCCGGCCGGGACCGCCTCCCCCGGTGGGCTACCGGTGCAGGTACGGCCCGGCAGGAACGCCAAACCTACGAAGGCCGGTGAGCAGCCAGGCAAGCTGCGGGTCGAAGTGCTGGACCGGGACGCGGCTACCGCGGCCGGGGTGCGCGGGCTGCTGCTACGGGTCGGCAACGCCGGCACAGCGCCCGCGGACCCGGTGGATGTGGCGCTGGACTACTCCGGGTTTGCCAACGCCTACGGCGGGGACTGGGCTGCCCGGCTCCGGCTGGTCAAACTGCCCGCCTGCGCGCTCACCACCCCCGACAAGCCGGACTGCCTCACCGGCACCCCGATCAAATCCCGCAACAGCGTGGCCGACGGCACCATCAGCGCCACCTTCGACCTCGACACCGAGGACGGTGCGGCGCGGACCGGAACGGCGAGCGCCGCGTCCACCGTGGCAGCGGCTGGTGGGGAGATTGTCGCGTTGGCGGCTGGCCCGTCCGGGCCGACGGGTGACTGGTCGGCGACCTCGCTGTCGGCTTCGGCGACGTGGCAGGTGTCGGCGCAGACCGGGGACTTCTCCTGGTCCTATCCGCTGCGAGTGCCACCGGCACCTGGGGGGCCAGCGCCGGAGCTGGCGATCTCCTACTCGTCGGGGTCGCTGGATGGGCGGGTGGCCTCCACCAACAACCAGTCGAGCTGGGTTGGTGACGGGTTCGAGCTCGGCAACGGGTTCGTGGAGCGCAAGTACGTTGGCTGCGCCGATGACATGGGTGGTGGGGCGAACAACACGGTCAAGACCGGTGACCTGTGCTGGAAGAACGAGAACCTCACCCTGTCGTTGGACGGCTCCGGTGGCGAGCTAGTGAAGGATGCTGGCACAGGTGCGTGGCGGCTCCGAAACGACGACGGGTCCCGGATCGAGAAGCTCACTGGCGGTACTAATGCCGACTGGGGTGACCCGGCCAAGGACGGGCGGGGGGAGTACTGGAAGCTGACCACCACCGACGGTACCCAGTACTTCTTCGGGATAGGCAAGCGCTACACCGCGGACACCGACCGGACCAACTCGGTGTTGACGGTGCCGGTGTTCGGCAACCACTCCGGGGAGTCCTGCTACGCGGCGGCGTTCAAGGACTCCGACTGTGTGCAGGCGTGGCGGTGGAACCTGGACTACGTGGTGGACCCGCACGGCAACACCATGACCTACTTCTACACCCAGGAAACCAACAACTACGGCAACAACCTCAACGAGGTCGTCTCGAGCTACGACCGGGCCGGCTACCTGACCCGGGTCGACTACGGGGAGCGTAAGGGCAGCGAACACACCACCGAGGCGCCCGGGCAGGTGGTGTTCACCACCGCCGACCGGTGCCTATCCAGCTGCACCCCGCTGGACGCCGACCACGCCGGGAACTGGCCGGACGTACCCTTCGACCAGATCTGCGGCAGCCCCACCTCGTGTCCGGATGTGCTGTCGCCGGCGTTCTTCACCCAGAAGCGGCTCACCAGGGTTCGAACCAACGGGTGGATCGGCGGATCGCGGCAGAACGTCGACGAGTGGAACCTGACCCAGACCTTCCCCAGCCCCGGCGACGGCACCAACGCCACGCTGTGGCTGGACTCGGTCGAACACAAGGGCATCCGCCCGGGTGTGACCGCGGTCACCCTGCCCAAGGTGGTCTTCCACGGCACCCAGCTCGCGAACCGGGTCGACGAGGCCGGCGACCTGGGCCCGGCGATGATCCGCTGGCGGATCTCCTCCATCGACACCGAAACCGGGGGTACCATCTCGGTCGCCTATGACCCGAAGGACTGCACCCCGTCCAGCCTGCCCTCGGCGCCGGAGTCCAACACCCGCCGATGCATGCCGGTGTACTGGACCCCAGAGGGCTACCCGGACCCGATCCTCGAGTACTTCCACAAATACCGGGTGCACACCGTGGTGGCCAACCCCAACACCGGCACCGGCGAACCGGCGACGGTGACCACCTACGACTATCTCGATGCGCCGGCTTGGCACTACGACGACAACGAACTGGTGAAGGCCCAATACCGCACCTGGGGACAGTTCCGCGGCTACCAGACCGTCGAAGTCCTGTCCGGGGTCGCCCCCAACCAGTCCCGCACCCGGTACAAGTACCTGCGCGGGATGGACGACGACATCCTGCCCGGCGGCCAGAAGCGGCAGGTGACGGTCAGCCCATCCGAGGGTGCTGCGGTCGACGACCACAACCGGTTCAACGGTGTGCTGCTCGAGGAGATCGCCTACGACGGGGCTACCGGCCCGGAGGTCAACGGAACCATCAACACCCCGTGGCTGTCCGCGGCGACCGCGTCCGCTGCGGACGGCACCAAGGCCTACCTGACCGGGACCGCAGTCGTCGACGGGCGCACCACCGCGGCCGCGCTGCCCGGTGGCAAGCGGCGCACCAAGACCGTCAACACCTTCGACAGCCTCGGGTTCGTCAGCACCGTGGACGACCAGGGCGACACCTCCACGACCGCCGACGATCTGTGCACCCGCAACGAGTACGCCCACAACACCAGCCTGCACATCCTGTCCACCCTGTCCCGGGCCGAGACCGTGTCGGTGAAGTGCGCCACCACCCCCACCCGACCCACCCATGTGGTGTCCGACAAGCGCAGCTACTACGACGGGGCCGTCACCTTTGCCGGCCAGATCCCTACTCGCGGGCTGGTCACCAGGACCGAGGTGGCCGACTACACCGGTCCCACCCCGGCGTACAAACCGCAGTCCCGCGCGACCTATGACGCTGCGGGACGGAGCACCGAGTCCTACGACGCGCTGGACCGCAAGACAACCACCGTCTACACACCGGCCGCGACCAGCCCCGGGCTGCTGATCAGGACCCAGGTCACCTCACCCGACCCAGACGGCAGCGGCACCACGCTGACATCCCACGTCACCACCACCGACCTCGATCCGGCGTGGGGAGCGCCGGCCACCGTCACTGATCCCAACGGGAAGATCACCCAGACCCTGTACGACGGGCTTGGGCGGCTGTTGAGGGTCTGGCTGCCCGGGCGCACGACCGCGCAGACCCCCAACATCGAATACGCCTACCTGGTGCGCACGAACGGGCCGAATGCCATCACCACCAAGAAGCTCATCCCCAACGGCACCCAGCAGACCAGCGTGCGGTTGCTGGATGGGCTGCTACGTGAGCGGCAGACCCAAACGCCATCGCTGGATCGGGCCACCCCAGGCCGTGTGATCGCGGACACCATCTACGACGCCCGGGGTCTGGTGGAGCGGACCAACAACGCCTACTTCGCCACCGGCACCCCGGCGACTGACCTGGTCAACCCGCTCACCGCCGTGCCCGGGCGGACCCGGTATGTGTATGACGGTATCGGGCGGCCTACGGCGGAGATTTTCGATATCAGCGAAACCGAGGCGTGGCGAACCACGACCAGCTATGGCGGGGACCGGGTCAGCGTCGACCCACCGATCGGCGGCACGCCCACCACGACCATCACCGACGCCCGCGGCCGCACGACCGAGCTGCGTCAATACACCGGGTCGGGACCAACAGGGTCGTTCGATGCCACCCGCTACACCTACACCCCGGACGGACAGCTTGCCACCGCAACCGATGCTGCCTCACCGGCGAACGTGTGGACCAACACCTACGACATGCGGGGCCGTCTGGCATCTGCCGATGACCCGGACAAGGGCTTGACCCAGTCAACCTACGACGACGCCGGGCAGCTGCTCACGAGTAGGGACGTTGGTCGCAACATCACCCTGGCCTACGCCTACGACCAGCTCGGGCGCAAGACCGCGGTGCACGAAACCACGCTCGCCGGGTTCAAACGCGCCCAGTGGGTCTACGACACCGTGGTCAAGGGCCAGCTGACCTCGTCAACCCGGTTTGAGACGGCCGGCGAGTACAAGACCGAGGTAACCGGCTACGACGACGGGTACCGCCCGCTCGCGCACAAGGTCAGCTTCCCCGCCTCGGAGAACCTGGCCGGGCCGTACACCATCACCTACACCTACACCCTCGACGGGCAGCTCAAGACCCTCAAGCATCCCGCCCAGGGCAACCTCGGCATCGAGACCGTCACCAACTACTACGACGCGGTAGGCATCGCGGAGTGGATGAGCGGCGGGCTGGGCTGGGGCGCCTACGTGGCCGGTAGCACCTACTCCCCGTACGGCGAGCCCACGCTGACCGACCTGGGCAACACCTACTTCCAGCAGGTTCTGCACTCCTACCAGACCGGCTCACGTCGGCTGGACAAGACCTGGCTGGTCCGCCAGGGCGTCACCGGCTACGACCTAGACGTCGAATACGGCTACGACCACGCAGGCAATCTCACCTCGGCCATCGACCGGCCCACCGGCGATCCGGTCGACGCCCAGTGCTTCGCCCACGACTACCTCCGGCGGCTGACCGAGGCCTGGACCCCGGCCAACGCGGACTGCCAGGCCGCCCGCAGCGTCGCCGGCCTGGGCGGGCCGGCGCCGTACTGGAACTCCTACACCTACAACCCGATCGGCAACCGGCTCTCGGAAACCAAGCACGCCGCGGCCGGGGACACCGTCCGCACCTACACCTACCCGGCCCCCGCCGTCGGGGTGGACCGCCCCCACGGCGTGACCGGCATCTCCGAGGCCGGGCCGGGCGGGCCAAAGAGCTACAGCTACGGCTACGACGCGGCCGGCAACATGACCAGCCGCAACCAGCCCACCGGCAACCAAACCCTGACCTGGGACAAGGAAGGCCACCTGGCCACCGTCACCCAAGGCGCCAACACCAGCAGCTTCATCTATGACGCCGACGGCAACCGGCTGCTGCGCAAGGAGGCCGGCGTTACCACCGCCTACCTGCCTGGCGGGGCCGAACTGCGGCTGACCGTGGCCACGGGGGTGCGCACGGCCCAGCGCTACTACACGTTCGGCGGCAAGACCATCGCGGTGCGGACCGGCACCGGCCTCACCGGGGTACACACCCTGATCGGCGACCACCACAACACCGCCGAACTGTCGGTCGCGAACACCACCAACGTGCTCACCCAACGCCGCCACGACCCGTTCGGCAACCCGCGCGGCAGCGTGCCCGGTTGGCAAGGCGACCACGGATTCATCGACAAACCCAGGGACGCCACCGGGCTCACCCACATCGGCGCCCGCGAATACGACCCGCTCATCGGCCGATTCATCAGCATCGACCCGATCATGGTCCTGACCGATCCTCAGCAGTGGGACGCGTACGCCTATGCCGGAAGCAACCCAGTCACCCGCAGCGACCCGACCGGCATGTGCCCGCAGGACAACCCCGACTGCCCACCAATCAATACCGGCGGAGGAAACACCGGCGGTGGCAACGGGAACGGCGACGGGAACGGCAATGGGAACGGCAATGGGAACGGAAACGGGAATGGCAATGGGAATGGGAATGGCAATGGGAATGGGAATGGTGACGAGAGTGGCCATTGCCCGGTCATCAAGTGCCCTCCTGGCGCAAAGGACTACGCGGAGGAGGCGGGCCTGGCCATCCCTGACGCTCTAAGGCGCTGGGGACGGATGGCCAGTGAGGCAGGACGTCGTCTGGCACTCTGCCGCTCAGTTGGTCCCGATGTCTGCTCGCAGGCCGGCGCTACGCTCAGCGCTTTCGCCCGCAAGGCCTGGCTCAAATGGTTTGGCCGGATCGGCCGAACGGCGATCATGCGCGGCGCGGCCAAGGCTCTGCCTGGTGTCGGGCTCTGGTTGGCCTATTCGGACTATCGGAGTGAGGGCGACAAAGTCGTTACGGCAGGGCTGAAGGCAGGGGTTCACAACGGTACGGCGGCACTGACTGCACTTGGTGGTGGTGCCTTGGCGGGTGCCTTTAACCCTTCCTTGGCTCCGGCAGGCGTCGCTGCTGGAGCGGTAGCGGGCGGCTTGTTCGTTGGCCCCACCGTGGTTGACCTCGCAAGCCCGGTGATCGAAGTCGTCGGAGACACTGTTCAGGACACCGGGGGAGCGGTGATCAACACGGTAGGAGGCTTGGCGAGCAACGCGTGGTCCAGTGTCAAGTCGATCGATCTCACGCCATGGTGAGGCCCAAGGCTGTGATCATGCTGGCAGGCGTCTGACGTGAACATCCGCTGGGGGACGACATTAGCATTCGGTTGATCAAGGTGATGGTGATCTGACGTGACGCCCTCGATGACCGCTAGCGGTGTCCAGCTCCTGGCATTTGCCGGGATCGGACTTAGCTGCGCCCTGCTCTGGCGACGTACATGGTCCGGAGGGCTGGACGATGCCCTGGATCGGGGTCTTCGCCCGCTGTGGCCATATGGCGAGCACTCCCGTCGAGGGTTTACTCGGTGCGGCCCGTTGGCTCTTGCGACGCTGCTGACAGCCTCAGTCGGGATTCTCCTGCACGCGCCGGTGATCGTCGACAACGCGCCCACTGTTGCCGTTGCAGCGGAGTGGGTCGGCGGAGTTTCAATCCTCGTCAGCATGGGCTTCCTGGTGACTGTGATCGCTCTCAACAGGCCACGGTTCATCGTGTCTCCCAGCAGGAGGAATGAGCCGGGCGCGGTCAAGGCGTGGCGTGCGAAACGTCGAGGTCGGGAGGAGGATGGCAGGCCGTAGAGTTCGGCGACCTGAACTCAATCTCGAGTGATTCTGGCTGCCAAAGGATCACCCTCGCGTCGACGGCCACCGCCGACCCCGCCAGAACTTCGGAAGCAGCGCCGTGTGGCAAAAGGCCCCGCCGCGCCGCCCTCAGCCCCGCCCAGTACGCCAGCCCGCTAGCCCGACGCCCCCACGACCTGCGGCACGCCGCGGTATTGCTGTGGATCAACTCCGGCATCCCAGTCTCCGAAGCCGCCCGCCGCGCCGGCCATTGCGTCGCCGTCCTGCTGCGCGTCTACGCCCACTGCGACGACGGCCAAATCCACACCGACAACGGACGCACCGACATCGCGCTCGGCCAGGACGCGGACGGTGATCCAGGATGAGCCGTCGTGACACTCCCAGGCCACGGACGCCCTACGGACAGCGCGCCAGCCTCCAAGATCGATTGGGCCGGTCGGACGAGCCGCATGATCGAGCCAAACCGGTTGGGGACGCCGCCGACCTGCGCTATTGACGCGGCTCGCCGAAGTTCCTCAGTTGTGCTCGGTGAAAGTCCCCACCTGGTTGGTGAGGTTAGCGGTTAGCGCTTGCGGGCGCTACGGATCTTGGTGGCTCGTGCTTGGTGGGTGCGTAGTCGGTAGGAGTCGCCGTCGAGGTCGATGACGACGCTGCGGTGTAGGAGTCGGTCGAGCATTGCGGCGACGGTGGAGTCGCCGAGGATGTCTCCCCAGGCGTCGAGCGCATTTAAGGGTGCAGCGGTTGCCGGAAGCTCACCTTTACACGGTCGGGGTCGAAACGCTGCAGCCCGGGTCTGGCTGGCATGATGATCACCTGGTCGATGTAGTCATCGATCACTTCGCGCCGTTCGTCTAGGGTCATCACGGCCCAGTCCGACAGGATCGCGGCCGGTTCGCGGGCCTCGCTGGTGGTGGGGAGCATGCGAAGGTGGGTCTCCAGCTGATGCTGTTCGGTGTCCAGGGCTGACCGGGCCTCGGCCCATTCCACGCCGTTGAGCTGCTTCGTCGCCCACATCCGGGCCAGGTCCTTGCGTTGCTCGTCGATGTCGGTCAGCGCGGTGGTCAGCTGCTCGCGGCGGGCTCCGACTGCCCCGTCGTCGATCAGCTTGTCATCGCCGCGTCGCCTGATCTCATCGAACAGTTCTGCGATCACGAACTCCTCGGTCGGCATCGCCATGATGCCGACGCAGGCCCGACCGCCGGTCTTGGGGTGGCACAACAGGTAAGGAACCGTGTAGACACCGCGAGACTTGTTCCGCAGCTGCTTCTGCGACCCGACCAGCTCCGCGGTGCACACGCCGCACCTGGCCCTGCCTCCGGTCAGCAGGTACCGGCGGCCCGGCGACCGGCCGCGGTGGCGGTCACTGATGAGGTAGGTGCGCCCGTTGACGGTGCTGACCTGCCGGTCGCCGCTCAACTTCGCGCGGACCACTCGCCAGGTGGACCGCTCGAGGATGGGTGTCCAGTTGCCGTCGCCGACCTCGACCTCACGGCGCACGTTGATTCCGGCCACCGCCCGGTTGGTGAGCATGCCCCTCACCGTCGCGCCGGTGATCTCCGACGGGCGGGTGACCGGCCGGCCGGCCTCATCGGTGACCGGCTCGCCGCGGCCGTCGCGGACCTTCACCCGGTGGGCGCCGTGGATGCCGCGGTCGCGCAGCCGTCGGGCGATGTTCTCCAGCGACCAGCCATCCAGAACCAGTCCGGCCGCCTCGCGGATCACCTCCGCTTGAGCCGGCACGATCACGTAGGTTCGATCACCGTTGGCCAAGCGACCGTGCACATAGCCATAAGGCCGTGAGCCAGGCGGCACGCCACGCGCCGCCTGGGCGTCGAACTTGTCCGCGATGCGTCTTTTCATCTTGCGGACCTCGGACGCGGCGAGTACGGCCTTGATGCCGGCCACCTCGTCCTGAACCCGCACCATCCCGTCGCGGTGGGTGTGCAGCAGCTCGATTCCGGCGGCGTCGAGTAAGGCCGCCATCTGGAACCACGGCACCTCCTGCCGCTCCAGACGGGTCTGTTCCACCGTCCACAGGTGCAGCACCAGCCCGGCCCGGATGGCTTCCTTCAGCGCCTCGTAGCCCGGTCGGTAGACGTCGTCCTCGAAGGCGGACAGGTCCGGGTCGGAGTAGACCACCACCGGAACGCCGGGCCACACCGTCTCGGCGTACCTGCGGCCCAGCGCCTCCTGGTCGAAGCAAGTCTCGGCGTTGCCGTACTTGTCCTTGCTGATGCGCGTGTAGAGCGCGACATGTGGATACGCCACGATCATGGGCTGGGGATTGAACGCTGCCACACATCCAGAGTACGTTGCGGTTCTTACTAAAGACAGATTCCCCGAAGGCAAGACCGTGAAGAACCGCATGCATCTGGACCTGCAGCCGCAGGATCGGACCAGGGATGAGGAAGTCGAGCGCGTCATCGGGCTCGGCGCCACCCTGGTCGACGACCACCGCAAGCCGGACGGCACCGGCTGGGTCGTGCTCGCCGATCGGGAGGGCAACGAGTTCTGCGTCGAGCGCAGTGCAGCCGAGCGCGCCACGATCGGCGGGTAACGCCCGGATCCAGGCCCGTGACAAGGACGAGCTAGCTGATCGTCCAGCTGTCGGAACCGGCGAGCAGGCTGGTGAGCTCGCCGCGCCCGTGCTTGGTCACCGTGTGGTTGATCTGCTCGCTCATCAGGTCGTCGTAGGTCACCCGGTCGACCTGCCGGAACACGCCGATTGGGGTGCGCCGCAGGGTCTCGTCGGCAAGCCGGGACAGTGCGAACGCGATCGACGGGTCGTCGGAGTGCGCGTCGTGCACGAGCAGGCCCTCGATGCCGACCTCGTCCACGTTGACCGAGCGCAGCGCGGCGGTGCCGCGGTCCCTGGCGATCCCGAACTCGCCGTCCTTGCCGTAGCGGATCGGCTCGCCGTGGGCCAGCCGGATCGTGAAGTCGTCGCGGGTGTCGATCGCCTTGAGCGGTTCGAACGCGTCGTCGTTGAAGATGTTGCAGTTCTGATAGATCTCCACGAACGCGGTACCCCGGTGCGCAGCCGCGGCGCGCAGCACCCCGGTCACGTGCTTACGGTCGGAGTCGATGGTGCGCGCGACGAATGTGGCCTCGGCGCCAAGCGCCAGCGAGATCGGGTTGAACGGCGCGTCCAGCGAACCCATCGGCGTCGACTTTGTGATCTTGCCTTGCTCCGAGGTGGGTGAGTACTGCCCCTTGGTCAGCCCGTAGATCCGGTTGTTGAACAGCAGGATCTTCAGGTTCACGTTGCGCCGCAGCACGTGGATGAGGTGGTTGCCGCCGATCGACAGCGCGTCGCCGTCACCGGTCACCACCCAGACCGACAGGTCGGGTCGGCTCGCGGCCAGCCCGGTCGCGATCGCCGGCGCCCGGCCGTGGATCGAGTGCAGGCCATAGGTGTTGAGGTAGTACGGGAACCGGGACGAGCAGCCGATGCCGGAGACGAACACGATGTTCTCCCGGCGCAGCCCGAGCTCGGGCAGGAAGCTCTGCACCGCGGCCAGGATCGCGTAGTCCCCGCAACCGGGGCACCAGCGCACCTCCTGGTCGCTCTTGAAGTCCTTCGCGGTCTGCTTGTCCACCGACTTCGGCACCAGCTCGAGCGCGGTCCGGCCGCGCGGCGCCGGGATCTCGGCGTCCGGCGGCGGGGTCGGGCTGCCACCGTTGTGGCTTGCCGACTCAGACACTGGCGATCACGTCCTCGATCACGGTGGCGAGTTCCTCGGCCTTGAACGGCAGCCCGGTCACCTGGTTGTAGGCGATCGCGTCGACCAGATAGCGGCCGCGGATCAGCAACGCGAGCTGCCCCAGGTTCATCTCCGGGATCAGCACCTTGTCGTAAGCCTTGAGCACGTCCGCGGTATTGGCCGGGAACGGGCTGAGGTGGCGCAGGTGGGCCTGCGCGATGTCTAGTCCGGCGGCTCGCACTCGCCGGCAGGCCGCCCCGATCGGACCGTAGGTGGAACCCCAGCCGAGCACTAGCACCCGGGCCCCCCCGCCGGGCGGGCCGGCCGGGTCTTCGACGTCGAGCGGCGGGATGTCCCGGGCGATGCCGTCGATCTTTGCCTGCCGGGTGCGGACCATGAAGTCGTGGTTGGCCGGGTCGTAAGAGATGTCGCCGCGCCCGTCCGACTTCTCGATGCCGCCGATCCGGTGCTCGAGGCCGGCTCGACCCGGCGGTGCCCACGGCCTGGCCAGGGTCTCGGGGTCACGCAGGTAGGGCCAGAACTCGGCGGTGCCGTCCTCGGCCACGTGGTTCGGCTCGGTCGCGAACTCGACCCGCAGGCCGGGCAGCGTGTCGAGGTCGGGCAACCGCCACGGCTCCGAGCCGTTGGCCAGGTATCCGTCCGACAGCACGAGCACCGGGGTGCGGTACTTGGTCGCGATCCGGACCGCCTCGATTGCGATGTCGAAGCAGTCGGACGGGGAGCGTGGCGCCACGATCGCGACCGGCGCCTCGCCGTTGCGGCCGTACATCGCCTGCAGCAGGTCGGCCTGCTCGGTCTTGGTCGGCATCCCGGTCGACGGCCCGGACCGCTGGATGTCACAGACGATCAGCGGCAGCTCTAGTGAGACGGCCAGCCCGATCGTCTCGGCCTTGAGCGCAAGGCCGGGGCCGGAGGTCGTGGTCACGCCGAGCGCGCCGCCGAAGCTGGCACCGAGTGCGGCACCGACCCCGGCGATCTCGTCCTCGGCCTGGAACGTCATCACGCCGAACCGCTTGTGCTTGGCCAGTTCGTGCAGGATGTCGCTGGCCGGCGTGATCGGGTACGAGCCGAGGAAGATCGGCAGCTCGGACAGCTGGGATGCCGCGATCAGGCCGTAGGCCAGCGCGACGTTGCCTGAGATGTTGCGGTAGCGGCCGGCGGGCAGCGCGGCCGGCTTCACCTCGTAGGAGACCGCGAAGTCCTCGGTCGTCTCGCCGAAGCTCCAGCCCGCCTGGAACGCCTTGATGTTCGCCTTCATGATCTCGGGCTTGCTGGCGAACTTGGACTCGAGGAACGTGATGGTGCCCTCGGTCGGGCGGTGGTAGAGCCAGGACAGCAGGCCGAGCGCGAACATGTTCTTGGCCCGCTCGGCGTCCTTCTTGGAGATGTCGAGGCCCTTGAGCGCCTCCACTGTCATCGAGGTCAGCCCGACCGGGTGGACGCTGTAGGCCTCGAGCGATCCGTCTACGAGCGGGTTACTCGCGTAGCCGACCTTGGCCAGCGCGCGTGGGGTGAACTCGTCGGTGTTGACGATGATCTCGGCGCCGCGGGGCAGGTCGGCCAGGTTGGCGCGCAGCGCGGCCGGGTTCATCGCGACCAGCACGTTCGGGGCGTCGCCCGGGGTCATGATGTCGTGATCGGCGAAGTGCAGCTGGAAGCTGGACACCCCGGGCAGGGTGCCGGCGGGAGCGCGGATCTCGGCCGGAAAGTTCGGCAGCGTGGACAGGTCGTTGCCGAACGCCGCCGTCTCCGACGTGAACCGATCTCCGGTGAGCTGCATGCCATCGCCGGAATCGCCGGCAAACCGGATGATGACCTGGTCTTTTTGCTGGACCTGCTTCCGCACTGGAAGCGCCTCCTCGGGCACACCGGCGATGGGGTCCTTCGTCGCGCGGGGGACCCACGAGTGTTTCCCCCCAAGCCACCGCCGATTCATCGACAGAGCAATCTTACGTCGCGATCATCCCGATTGACCGCGAGATACCCCGTCCGCCGCCGAACAGTGACCTCAGACACCCAGATAGGTGAGCACCGCCAGCACCCGCCGATGCTCGCCCTCGCTCGGGGCCAGCCCCAGCTTGGCGAAGATGTTCGACACGTGCTTTTCGATCGCGCCCTCGGAGACCACGAGCCGGGCCGCGATCGCCTGGTTCGAGTAGCCCTCGGCCATCGCTTCGAGCACCTCGCGCTCCCGCGGGGTCAGCGCGTTCAGCGCATCCCGGCGCCGCGACCTGGAGAAGATCTGCGAGATCACCTCGGGGTCGAGCACGGTGCCGCCGGCCGCCACCCGGGCCACCGCGTCGAGGAAGTCGCGCACGTCGGCCACCCGGTCCTTGAGCAGATAGCCGATCTTCTTGGTGGAACCGGCCAGCAGCTCGGCGGCGTACCGCTCCTCGACGTACTGGGAGAACACCAGCACCGCGACCTCGGGGTGATCGCGCCGGATCTGCACCGCCGCCCGCAGCCCCTCGTCGGTGTGGGTGGGCGGCATCCGGACGTCCACCACGGCGATCTCGGGCCGGTGCTCGTCGACCGCGTCGACCAGGCCGGTCGCGTCATCCACGGCGGCTACGACGTCGTGCCCGGCGTCCGCGAGCAGCCGGGTCAGGCCCTCGCGCAGCACCACCGAGTCCTCCGCGATCACGATTCGCACGGTAGCTCCACGGTGACCAGTGTCGGCCCTCCGGCCGGGCTGTCCAGCTGTAGCCGCCCACCGACCGCCTCGACCCGCTGCACCAGGCCGGCCAGTCCGGTGCCGCTCCACATGTTGGCGCCGCCGATCCCGTTGTCGCGCACCACGATGGTCATCAGGTCGTCGGCACGCAGCACGTCCACGCTGGCCGAGCTGGCCTGGCTGTGCCTGGACACGTTGACCAGCAGCTCGGACACACAGAAGTAGGCGATCTGCTCGATCACCGGATCCGGCCGGGTCGGCACCGACACGGTCAGCTCGACCGGCACGATGCAGCGCGCGGCCACCGAGGACAGCGCCGCATCCAGGCCCAGATCGGTGAGTACCGCCGGATGG
>JAKEEW010000378.1 GCA_022616375.1 Sporichthyaceae bacterium | reverse complement strand
TGCACCCGGGCCAGTACCTGAACGAGGGCACCCAGCTCACGACCCTCCAGGGCGTCGCGGACGCTGCGCACGTGGACTTCGCGGTCGCGCAGGGCGTCGCCGCCGGCCTGCGGCAGGGCGACAGCGTCGGCATCGTCGCTGGCGGCGACGGGTCCCCGGTCTCCGCCAGGATCGTGGCGATCGACGCGCGGGTCGACTCCACCACCCGCAATGCCATGGTACGCGCCCGGATCGTGGGCGCCGGTGGCCCCGCCCCGGGGGCCTCGGTGCGGGTCCTCGTGCCAGTCGGCCCGCCGGGCACGGCGGTGGTCGTTCCGGCGAGCGGGCTGCGCAAGGGCCCGGGCGGGGATCACGTGTTCGTGATCGCGGCCGACACGTCCGGCCAGACCCGGGCCCACCTGCGGCAGGTCCGCACCGGCCCATTGCTGGGAGACGAGGTCGTAATCCTGGACGGGCTCTCCCCCGGCGAGCGGGTGGCCGCTTCGGGGTCGTTCAAGCTGCGCGAGGGGGTGCTGGTCGCCGTCGCCGGCGATTCGGCGGCTGCGGGCGATTCGGCGGCAGCCGCGCAGGGGAACCACTAGTATGCGCTCCATTACCGACATCTTCATCCGCCATCCCGTCCTGGCGGTGGTGGTCAACCTCGTCATCGTGCTGGTCGGCTGGCGGGCGCTGAGCGGCCTGCCGGTGCAACAATATCCTCAGGTCGAGAGCTCCTCGGTGGTGATCACCACGGTCTCGGCCATCGGCGGGGTGGACTACGTCGAGTCCACCAGCCGGGCCGGGGTCAGCACCGTGACGGTGCGGCTCAAGCTGAACCACAGCAGTACGGCCGCACTGGCCGAGGTCACTGCCCGGCTGCAGCAGGTCCGCTCGGAGCTGCCGTCGGAGGCGGAGCCGCCGGTGGTGGAGGTGCAGCGTAACGACCGGCCCTACGCGACGTTCTATCTGAGCTTCACCTCACCCGAGCGCACGGTGCCGGAGATCACCGACTGGCTGACCCGCACCATTCAACCGCAGCTCTCCACCGTCGAGGGAGTGCAGCGGGTGACCATCGAGGCCGGCCGGGCGATCGCCATGCGGGTCTGGATCGACCCCGATCGCCTGGCCGCGGTCAACCTCGCGCCCGGCGACGTGCACGCGGCACTCCAGCGGAACAACTACCTGGCGGCCGTGGGCCAGACCAAGGGCAACGAGGTGCAGGTCAACCTGCTG
>JAKEEW010000377.1 GCA_022616375.1 Sporichthyaceae bacterium | reverse complement strand
CGAACGATCACGTAATCCATGGCTGTGCTTCCTTTCCGTTCGGATGCCTGACGGTCGAACCGTCTAGGCGCTCTTCGTCTTCTTGGTGGTCTTCCGCCCGCTGGGCCAGCACCCGCCGGCGCGCCGGGGTGAGCTCGCGTCGAAGGTCAGTCACCGCACACTCGCACGGTGATGAGAGCACCGGGCGCATCGAGCGCGCCCTGGTCGCCGAGGTAGCACTTATGGGCGGCGATCACAACGACCTGCGAGTCGTCGCCGAACACGGCGGCGTCCGTGAGGGCGTCGAGGATGTTGCGGACATGCTTGTCGAGGTCACCGGATGAGCGAGTGACCGGCCAGATCCGGCGCCGCTTGGGAGCCGATGCGGGCTTGGGCACGGTGATCGCGGCGGTGACCTCGATCGGGCCCGCGGTGCGCACCGCCCAGCGTGACTCGAGCATCGCCGCGCGGGCGGCGCTGGCTACTGCCACCCGCCACGGCTCGGAGCCCTCGAGCTGCTCGACCATGCGGCCGCGGCCGATATGCCGCAGGGAGCCCTTTGGCTTGGGCTGGCCATATGCGGTGAACAGCAGCTGCGCTGGAAGACCCGCACCGGCCGGGCCGCAGTCCCGTTGCGGGTCGCCGGCCGGTGCGGGGGTCTGTGTGCCGAACAAGGCGCTCACAGCGGGAAGTCCTCATCGCCAGGCTCGTCCTCGCGGTGGTCGCGCGCGGCCGGCGCGGGCGGTAGCTCCCACCGGTGCACCGGGGCCGGCGCCGCCAGCACCGCCGCGGCACGGCGCGCTAGGTCCTCGGTGGTTGGCGTGATGCAGTACACCGAGTCCGGCCGGTACAGCTGTGTCGCGATCACCGGCCCGTCCGGGCCGGGCACGTCGAGGCGCAGGAACGACGCGCCGGCGACCTGCTGCTCGGTCACGTAGCCGGCCAGCCGCCGGTGCCCCATCACCTCGAGGATCACCCAGCCGGCGAACACCTCGTGATCACTGCTCATCGCGTGCTACCTCCCGGAACTCGGCCTCAAGCTCGGCGAGGCGCTCGTACATCTCGCACATGCCGGCGTAGCCGACCGCCGCGTCCCGCAGCCGGTCGCGGTCGAGCAATTGCACGGCCATGAACAGCTGCCGCCGGCAGCTGTTCAGGTCGGTGGCCCAGATCAGGTCGAGGACCGGCCGCGGCCCTTCCTCGCGGGCGGTGAAGTACAT
>JAKEEW010000376.1 GCA_022616375.1 Sporichthyaceae bacterium | reverse complement strand
GGTCAGGGAGCCGTCCCAGTCATTGTGGTGCAGCCGTGCGCCACGGACGCGGGGGTGGGCTTGCACGTAGCCGGGCCACATGACCGGGCTGTTCGCGATCCACCACGCGAGGGCGGCGAACCGAGCCGGGCCGCCGTCCCAGGCCTCGGTCAGGTCGGCTGTGTGCTGGCGCAGGTAGGCGCCGTAGCGGGTGCGCCCGTCGCTGGCGTGGGCGCGGTCGTAGTCGTGGTCGATCCAGAACGCGTGGTCCACCGTCAGTCTCCGCTCGCGAATGTTGGCATCTGGTCCCAGGTGCGCCCGTCCAGCACGCGGCCGCCGGCCTTGGGGGTGGGTCCACCCCACTGCTTGTGGAAGAACGCCACCCCGGCCGCGTGGCAGGCGTCGCGGATGTCACGCACCCAGTCCGGGTCACACGGTCGAGCACGCGGGCCGGACTCCCCGCCGGTGATCACCCAGTGGATGCCGGTCAGGTTAAGGCCGGTGAGCGGGCCGAGTAGAGGCTCGGCGGAGATGAACCGCACCGCGGCCGGCACCGCCCGCAGCTGGTCGACCCGGTCGAGGTGGTCGGCGCTCTCGACCGACACGCCCATCCACACGTTGGCCGGCCAGTTCAGCTCCGGGGCGAGGCGGCGGAGCCGGTGGGCGCGTTTGGCGAGGATCTGGTAGCTGTGCCGTGGGGTGTCGGCCATCACCGCGAACACCTGCCGCAGGAAGTCCTGCGGGACGCGGGCGTGGAACAGGTCGCTCATCGAGTCGACGAACACCAGCCGGGGTGTCCGCCAGCAACGTGGGATGTCCAGGGCGTCCGGGTGCACGGTGAGACCGAACCCGGGGCCGGAGGTGCGCGGGTCACCATCTCGCTGGTACTTCTCGGCGCCCATCGCCTTGAGCCTCTTGGCGAGGGTGAGCGCGTAGCAGTTGTCGCACCCGGCCGATACTCGGTCGCATCCGGTGGTCGGGTTCCAGGTGGCCTGGGTCCACTCGATCGTGCTGTGGTCAGCCACCGCCGGTCTCCCACGCCTCGGTGGCCGCGACGACGCGCCGCAGCGCGTCGTCGTCGGCGGGCTGCCGGGCCAGGATCTCCGCGTTGGCGGTCACGACCAGGGTCAGGGTGTCGCCCTCGCGGGCCAGGATCGGATCGGTGGATTCCCGCTCCCGCTCGATGCCCCAGCACCGCTGGTCGAGGGCGAGTTGAGTGGCCAGCGCGCGGTTGGACCAGATGACCTCGGTTCCGCGGGTGGCGTCGCCGCGGTTGCGGCGGTTGGTCGAGGGCCGGTGGACGACGGTTTCGATCCGGTGCCAGTCGGCGTAGAGCTCGTCGTACAGCGCCGACGGGTAGCCGGAGAGCAACACCGCGGCGCGAGTGGTGTGCAGCTGCTGGGCCAAGGCCCGGTGGTCGCCCTCGGTGCTGGTGTCGTGGGCGTAGTCGAGCTCGGAGGTGCAGCGCAGCCCGGACCGCGTCGAGGCCAGGTAGGGCGGGTCGACGTACATGGCCACGTCCGGGCCGTCGTAGGCGTCGATCACGGTGGCCGCGGGGCGGTTGTCGACCACCACCTCCCGCAGCCTGCGCGCTGCGTCGTGGAGCCGATCGACTTGATTGATGACGGTGCCGGCCTGGGAGGCGCCGCGGCGCATCCCGTTTGACCACGACTTCGCCCGCCGGCCGACCCCGGCGGCGTTGAACCCCTGGGTGGCCCGGACGAAGAACCGCCGCGCCCGCTCCAACTCACCCAGGGTCGGATCGGCCAGGTCGGCTTGTAGGTATTCCTGGCGGGCGTACGGGGTCAGCTCGAGCACCCGCACCAGCTCGTCCGGGCGCTGCCGC
>JAKEEW010000375.1 GCA_022616375.1 Sporichthyaceae bacterium | reverse complement strand
CCGTTCCTGCCCGGTGGGTTCGTCGGCGTCGACGTCTTCTTCGTCATCTCCGGCTTCCTGATCACCGGTCTGCTGGTCAACGAGCTGAACCGGACTGGCCGCATCTCGCTTCTGCAGTTCTACGCGCGTCGCGCCAAGCGACTGCTCCCGGCCACCGCGATCGTGCTGCTGGCCACTGCCGCACTCGTCGTCGCGTTCGTGCCCAAGGTCCAGTGGAAGTCGATCGGCGGCGACATCGTGGCGTCGGCGATGTACGTGGTGAACTGGCGGCTGGCCGACCGCTCGGTGGACTACCTGGCCGAGGACACGCTGGCTTCGCCGGTCCAGCACTTCTGGTCGCTGGCGGTCGAGGAGCAGTACTACCTGGTGTGGCCGCTGTTGCTGCTGCTGATCACCTGGTGGGCCCGCCGCCACGGCCGCTCGCTGACCAGCTGGCTGTGGATCGGCCTGGCCGTCATCGCGCTGCCGTCACTGGCCTGGTCGATCGCGCAGACCGCGTACGAGCCGGCGAAGGCGTACTTCATCACCACCACCCGGATGTGGGAGCTGGCCATCGGTGCCGGGGTGGCGATCGGCGCCACCCAGCTCAACCGGATGCCGAGGGCGCTGGCGCTGGTGCTGGGCTGGGGCGGCCTGCTGGCGATCGCGATCACCGGCCTGGCCATCACGGTCGAGACGGCCTGGCCCGGCTATGCGGCGGCGCTGCCGACCCTCGGCGCGGCCGCGGTCATCGCGAGCGGCGTCGCAGCCGGCCGGTACGGGCCCGTGGTGCTGCTGGGCACCGGACTGTTCCGCTGGGTGGGTGCGCTGTCGTACTCCCTGTATCTGTGGCACTGGCCGCTAGTCGCGATCGCAACGGCACACTGGGGCGAGCTCTCGGTCTCGGCCGGGCTTGCCATCGTCACGCTGTCGTTCATCCCGGCCTGGCTCACCTACCGATTGGTCGAGAACCCGTTCCGGTACTCGCGGGCCATCTCCCGGTCGCCCCGGCTGTCGCTGTCGCTCGGCGCCAACTTCACCCTGGCCGGTGTGGTGGCCGGTCTGCTGGTCGCGCTCGCGCTTCCGACCACGTCGGGTGCGCTCGCGCAGGGTCGGAGCGCGCCGGGTGCCGCGGCACTCTCGCAGGATGCGTCCGGCCAGGTGTCCAACCAGGGCCGGGCGATCGTCGAGTCGGTGGACTGGGTGGTGCCCGACCCGCTGCTGGCCACCGAGGACGTGCCCGAGGCGTACGCCGACAGCTGCCAGGTCGGGATCGCCCCGTCCGACCTGATCGCCTGCGACTACGGCGTGGCGGACGGCAAGACCACGGTGGCCCTGGTTGGCGACTCCAAGGCCTTGCAATGGCTGCCGGCCCTGCAGGAGCTGGCGACCAGCAACGACTGGCACGTCGTCACGTATACGAAGTCCGGGTGCCCGCTCGCCAACGCCATGACCACGCTCGACGGCACCCACTACGAGTCCTGCGCCGCCTGGAATGCCAAGGTGCTCGAGCAGCTCACCGGACCCGACCGGCCCGACTACGTGTTCACCTCGCAGCGCCGGACCAGGGCTCTGGATGCCGCCGGTGCGGAGACCCAGGAGGCCATGCAAGCCGCGCTGCGCAGCAGCTGGTCCACCCTGACCGATGCCGGGATCGACGTGATCGTGCTGGCCGACAATCCCGACCCGCACAACCGGGTGTACGAGTGCGTCGCCGAAAACATGCAGCAGCTGAGCCAGTGCACGTTCAGCCGGGCGGACGGGGCACGGTCCAGCGCCGCGCCGGTCCAGGCGGCCGCGGCCAAGGGCATGCCAGGGGTCGAGATGATCGACCTGGTGGATGCGATCTGCCCGGGCGACAGCTGCCCGCCGGTGATCGGTCAGGTGCTGGTCTACCGGCAGGGATCGCACCTGACCGCGACTTACGTCACGAGCCTGTCCGGGCATCTGCGCACCGCGCTGGATGCCGCGGGGCTGACGATCCGCTAAGTCCGGCACCGCAAGCTCGTAGGCTGGGCGGCGGAGGCGTGACGAATGGGTGAGGACAAGGCGGAGCGGCGCTGGCGCGCCATGCGCGGCTGCGAGCGGATCCTGTCCGGACGCCGTCCGCGGACCCCACACGAACAGCTCGCCGCGCTCACCGATGCCCACGCTGAGGTCGGGCCTGGAGTCGGTGCCGAAGCTGGCGCCGGAGCGGGCTACGACCTGGACGGTAGAGCCGACATCTACGGGGACGGCCCGGTCGCCGTGCTCGAGGACCGGGTGGCCACGCTGCTCGGCATGCCAGCGGCGGCGTTCTTCCCGACCGGGACGATGGCCCAGCAGGTCGCCTTGCGCTGCTGGGCCGAGCGGTCGGGCAACTGGGCGGTCGCGATGCATCCGCTCAACCATCCGGAAGTGCACGAGCGGCAGGCCTACGCGGTGCTGACCGGGTTGCGCGCAGTCTGGCCGACCCGGCAGCCCAGGCAGCCGACCGCGGACGAGGTGCGCAAGCTGGACGAGCCGTTCGGCACGCTGCTCCTCGAGCTGCCGCTGCGCGATGCCGGCTACCTGCTGCCGACCTGGGACCAGCTCACCGAGCTGGTGGGTGCGGCCCGGGAGCGCGGCGCCCGGGTGCACCTCGACGGCGCCCGGCTCTGGGAGTCGACCAGCCACTTCGGCCGCGGCCTACCGGAGATCGCCGGGCTGGCCGACAGTGTGTACGTCTCGTTCTACAAGACCCTGGGCGGGCTCTCCGGTGCCGCGCTTGCCGGACCGGACGACCTGGTCAAGCAGGCCAAGGCCTGGCGGCACCGGTACGGCGGGCAGATCTTTCAGCAGTGGCCGGCGGCGCTGAGCGCGCTGTCCGGTTTGGATCGCCTACTGCCGCGATTGCCCGACTACGTCAGTCACGCGGCCACCGTGGCAGCAGCGCTGGCAGCGCTGCCTGGTGCGCGAGTGTACCCGAACCCGCCGCACACCCACCAGTTCCAGTTCTGGCTGCCGCATCCAGCCGACCAGCTGGAGGAGGCCGGCTATGCGCTGGCCGAGGAGGAGAAGGTCTGGGTCTGCGCCGGTTGGGACGATGATCCGGGCAGCGGGATGGCCAAGACCGAGGTGACGGTGGCCGAGGACGCGCTGAGCTGGTCCGCGACCGAGGTCACCGACGCCGCGACCAAGCTGCTCGGCCGGCTCCCCGCCGCGGGCTGATCACGTACGGGAGGTCCAGGCGAGATCGGCGGCCGCCCGGTCGTGGACCTCGCCGTCCCTGATCTCCCAGGCGGTGACCTCACGTTCCTCGTTGGTGAGGACGAACAGGCCGATCGGCCGGTCGTTGTCGTCGTCGACCGGGGGAAGCCCAGCGATCCGGCCGACTTGGTCGCGTAACCAGACCAGGTAGGACTCGCGCAGGTCACCGCCGAAGAAGACATACAGCGTCCAGTTGAACGGCAGGGTGGGGAAGCCCCAGCCGCCGGAGTAGAGCCCGTGGCGCGCGTCCGCGATGATCTCCTCGACCACGCCGCGTTGCCGGTGGTCGACCTCGATCCATCCCCGGACCTGCACATACCTGCTCATGGCGGCACTTTAAGGTCGGCGTCAATAGGTGAGCCGGCGACTGGGCCTGCTAGGCCTCCCGCTCGAACTCGGTGAGCACGTCGTCGATCACCTGCCGGGCCGCGGATGTGCGGCCGGAATCGACGTCGGCGTCGGCCAGGGTGATCGCGGCCTTCCACAACGCCCAGCCGCGCCCCCGCGCCCAGGTGTCCGGATCCGGGTCGAGCGCGGCTCGGAACGCCTGCCGGCTCGGCCCGGACAGCAGGGTCCAGGCGATCGTCACATCGCAGGCCGGATCGCCCACCCCGCTACAGCCAAAGTCGATGACGGCGGCCAGCCGGCCGTCCCGGACCAGCAGGTTCCCGGCCGCGACATCGCCGTGGACCCAGACCGGCGGCCCATCCCAGCCGGTGACAAGCGCGGCGTCCCACAGCTTGGTCGCGGTGTCGCCATCGATCCGGTCGCCCAGCGCGGCGATCGCTCGCCGGGCATCCGTGTCATAGGTGTGAAGCGGACCCCCGCGATAGAAGTTGTGCTGCCCGGCCGGCGGACCACCGACCGCGTCGATCCGCTGCAGCGCACCGAGGAACCCGGCCAGCGTGGTGGCGAACCCGGTCAGGTCGTCGATCCGGCCGGTAGCCGACGGCTCACCGTCGATCCACGCGTAGACCGACCAGCCGAACGGGTAGCCCTCGGCCGGCGTGCCCTTGGCCAGCGGACTCGGGATCGGCAGCGGCAGTTGCGGGGCCAGCACCGGCAGCCAGCGGTGCTCCTTGGCGACCTGGGCCGCGTAGCCCCGATGGCTGGGCAGCCGCACGGTCATCTGGTCGCCGAGCCGGAACGTGCGGTTGTCCCAGCCGTCGAGCTCGACCGGGCGGACCGGCAGGTCGGCCCAGTGCGGGAACTGGCTGCCGATCAGCCGCCGGACCAGTGTCACGTCGATCACCGGCCGCTGGTCCGCCTGCGCACTCATCGCAAGCAGACTTGTGTTGTGGCGACCGAGCCGCAAGCGATTTTAAGACGAGCGAAGGCTGAGCGAAGGGCGAGCGATGGGCGTGCGGATCCGGGAAGCGACCGAGTCGGACTGGGCACAGATCTGGCCGATCCTGCGCCGCATCGGTGACGCGGGGGAGACCCTCACCTGGGACTCCGGGGTGACGTCCGAGCGGGCGAGGTCAGGCTGGATGCGGGCGGCACCGGGCCGATCCGTGGTCGCGGTCACCGAGGACAGCACGATCGTCGGCAGCGCGCAGATGAGCCCGAACCACTCCGGTCGCGGTGCGCACGTCGCGAACGCGGGATTCATCGTCGATCCGGACCATGCCGGCCGGGGGATCGGCCGGGCCCTGTGCCAGCACGTGCTCGACCAGGCCCGCGCCGACGGCTACCGGGCGATGCAGTTCAACGCCGTGGTCGAGTCCAACCATCGGGCCATCCAGCTGTGGCGCTCGTTCGGGTTCGCGGTGCTGGCCACCATCCCGGAGGCCTTCGACCATCCCCGGCACGGCTACATCGGGCTACACGTGATGTATCGCCGGCTGTAGCTCTCGCGTTTGTGGTGCCAGCTACCGGCGCGGGATGCCAAGATCGCCGTTTCCATGATCCCTGCTGGGCTTGACCTGCAGAAACGGCCTTAAGGGATCATGAAAACGGCGATCTTGGAGATGCGGCTGCCAGAACCTAGCTGCGGTCGGTGATTTGCTGCACGGCCCAGCCGTTGCCGTCCGGGTCGCTGAAGAAGCAGAACCCGACATTGTTCAGGTCGTCGGCATTCGGGTCGGGGCCGAGCACCTGGACCTCGCCGACCTCGACGCCCCGCTCGACCAGCTGGGCTCGAGCCTTGTGGACGTCGTTCACGACGAGCTGCAGGCCCTGCACGGACCCCGGCTGCATGTCGGGAACGGCACCCTTGCCGATCACGACCGAGCAGCCGGACCCGGGCGGGGTCAGCTGGATGATCCGGACGTTGTCACCGATCACCGTGTCGTGGTCGACGGCGAAGCCGAGCTGCTCGGAGTAGAAGGCCTTGGCCCGGTCCAGGTCGGAGACCGGGACGACGACAACTTCCAGCGTCCAGTTCATGTGCGGCGTACTCCTCTTCAGGGGGTCGGTTGGTCAGGGGTGCGGTGTTGCATCTGGTCGAGCAGGTCGGCCAGCCGGTCGAAACCTTCGGCCGCGCCGCGCCGCATCGGGTAGCGCAGCACGATGTCCCGGCCCTCGGCGGTGGCGAAGCGCAGCGTGCTGGTCAGCGTGGTCTTACGATCCCGCTCGGCGAACTCGTGGTCGATCAGCGACTCGCCCGGATAGGACTGGTTGTCGAACAGCTCGGTGTAGGTCAGCCGG
>JAKEEW010000374.1 GCA_022616375.1 Sporichthyaceae bacterium | reverse complement strand
GTGCCGCTCGCCGTACCCGCCGGGCCGGGCAGGTGCCGGCAGTCCTGTACGGGCATGGCGAGGCACCGCGCCACATCGCCCTGCCCGGGCACGAGCTGATGATGGCCCTGAAAACCCCCAACGTGCTGCTCAACCTCGCGCTCGACGGCAAGAGCCAGCTCGCGCTGCCCAAGGACATCCAGCGCCACCCGGTCCGCCGCCACCTCGAGCACGTCGACTTGATCCTGGTCAGGCATGGCGAGAAGGTGCGGGTCGAGGTGCCGGTGCACGTTGTGGGCGAGCTCGCCCCGGGCGGTCTGCTGGCCCACGAGCTGACCGCGATCCCGGTCGAGGCCGAGGCCACCGCGATCCCGCCCCAGTTCGACGTCGACATCGAGGGTCTCGAGGTGGGCGCAGTGATCCACGCCGGCGACATCGCGCTGCCGGACGGGGTGAGCCTGCTCGTCGAGCCCGAGCACTCGGTCGTGCACGTCATGCCGGCACCGACTGCCGAGCAGATGGAGGCCGAGGGCGCCGGCGAGGTCGAGGCCAAGCCGGAGGTCGAGCAAGAGGAAGAGGCGGCCGAGGGCGAGAAGCCGGAGGCTGTCGAGGGCGAAGCCGAGGGTGCCGAGGCCAAGTCCGAGGCCGAGGGCGACAAGAGCTAGCCGCACCGCTTTCACCGTAGCTACCGACCGGGCCCGGAGTGACCCATGGCTGATGACGTATGGCTTGTCGTCGGCCTGGGCAACCCGGGCCCGGAGTTCGAGACCACCAGGCACAACGCCGGCTGGCTGGTCGCCGACATCCTGGCCGACCGGATGGGTGGCAAGTTCAAGGCGCACAAGGCGCACGCCCAGGTGGTCGAGGGTCGGCTGGTCGGCCAGCGGGTGGTGCTGGCCAAACCGCGTTCGTACATGAACCTGTCCGGTGGCCCGATCGTCGGGTTGCGCGACTTCTTCAAGGTCGAGCGGGACCGGATCGTGATCCTCCACGACGAGCTGGACATCCCGTTCGGCACGTTGCGGCTCAAGATCGGCGGCGGGGACAACGGCCACAACGGGTTGAAGAACATCACCAGGGCGCTTGGCGGCCCGGACTACCATCGGGTTCGGGTCGGCATCGGGCGGCCGCCCGGCTCGCTGGCCCCGGCCGACTTCGTGCTGCGCCAGTTCTCCGCCGCGGAGCGCAAGGAGCTCGGCGTCCACCTGGAGCGGGCCGCGGACTCGGTCGAGACGCTGCTCTGCGACGGCCTCGACCGAGCCCAGAACCTCTACAACTCCTAAAGGCGCGGATACCGCTGCACAGAAAGCGACCGTGGTAAGCCGCAAGGCCCAACCACGGTCGCTTCTCATGGCAGCCACGACGTGGTAACTGCCGATCAGCCAGGTACCGAGCTCGTCTCGGTCTCGCTGGGCGTCGGCGTCGGAGTCGGAGTTGGGGTCGGAGT
>JAKEEW010000373.1 GCA_022616375.1 Sporichthyaceae bacterium | reverse complement strand
GACGCGCTGGACGGACGCGGCGATTGGCGGGTGCAGCCCGCAGTTGGCCGGCTACCAACCCCGGACCCGGCACCTATGGGTACGACCGAGTTCAACGCGCTCGGCTGGGTCGCCATCCAGGAGAGCCGATGAAGCGACGCCTGCGCATGGCTGTTGTGACCGCGGCGGCAGGGGCGCTGCTCCTCCCCTCAGCGCCACCCGCCGCCGCCCGTGCCGCGGTGGCCGCCCCACCGACGGCGGCCTACATCGACTGGTGCGACATCTTCACCCCGGTCTCATGCGCGGTGGTGGAGTTCGTCGCCGACCCGCCCAACCCCGCAGACCTGGTCGAGTCTTTCGTAGCAGACATGTTCCTTGAGCCCATCGCCCGCGGGGTGGCCGAGGCAGTTGCGGTGGTGCTGACCAACGCGGTGGGTTGGTGGCTGGCGATGCCCACCGTGACCATCGACGAGCAGAACACGTCAACGGTCCGGTTGTAGGCCATCATGCTCGGGATCGGCGCTGTCATCGCGATCTTGCTGTTGATGCTCCAGGCCATCCGCACGATCGTGTTGCGACGCGGAACCCCGCTCCTGGAGGCCTTAGAGGGCCTGGCACGGATGGCGGTCATCACGGCGCTCGGTGTGGCCCTGCTCAACGCGCTGGCGGTGGCATCCGATGCGCTGACGACTGAGATCATGGAGCTTGCGTTCGGCAATCGGGACGAGCTCGTCGACCGGCTCGGCGCGGTGCTGGTGCTCGATGGTGGCACCGGCTTGACCTGGACTGCGGTGCTGCTGTTCTCGCTCATCGCGTTCCTGGTCGGGCTGGTCCAGGGTGCGCTGCTGTTCGTTCGTCAGGCCGCCATCCCGATCCAGGCGATGCTCATCCCGATCGCGGCCGCCGGACAGGTGGGCAGCTCCGGGTCACGGCAGTGGTCTGTCCGGCTGTGGACCTCGATCGTCGCGCTGATCGCGTACAAGCCGATGGCCGCGCTGATCATCGCGGTCGGCTTCGCCGAGCTCGAGGGCGGCAACGACATCGCCGATGTGATCCGCGGGGTCGTCACCCTGGTGCTGTCGGTGATTGCCCTTCCGGCGTTGATTCGGCTGCTCAATCCGATCGT
>JAKEEW010000045.1 GCA_022616375.1 Sporichthyaceae bacterium | reverse complement strand
CCGGTTGGCCGATTCTGTCAGAGCACACGATCCGCGGTGCGCTGCAGACCCGGGACCGTCGCGTACCGAGCTCTTGGCGGTCCCGGATCAGCGGTGCACCGCTTCGCGCACTCTTGGCCGCGGACTACGCAGATATCTCGCATTCGCTCCGCGCTGCACCGCATCCGGGACGCATGACGCCGTTTCAATCCAGCTTGATGCCGGTCACCTTCACGACCGGTCCCCACTTCGCCTGCTCGGACTTCACGAACGCCGCGAACTCGGCGGGCGTGGTCGGCGACGGCACGGCGTCCTGCGTGTCGAAATGCTTCTTCAGCTCGGCCGACCGCAGCGTGGTGGTCGCGGCCCGCTGCAGCTTGTCCTGGACGTCGGCCGGCAGGCCGGCCGGCGCCACCAGGCCGTACCAATTGTCCGAGAGCACGGTCTTGAAGCCGGCCTCGGCGGTGGTCGGCACGTCGGGCAGCGCGGCGGTGCGCGATGCCGAGGTCACGGCGAGCGCCTTGACCTTGCCTGCGCGGATGTGCGGCAGCAGCACCGGGACGTCGAGCACGATCATCTGGATGTGGCCGCCCAGGAGGTCGTTCACGGCCGGGGCGGCGCCGCGATAAGGCACGTGCACGACGTCGATCTTGGCCTCGATCTTCAGGAGCTCGACCGCCATATGCGTGAAGGTTCCGGTGCCGGCCGAGCCGAAGCTGATCTTGCGCGGATTGGCCTTCGCATAGGCCACGAGCTCCTGCAGCGTGTTGACGCCCACCGAGGGATGCACCACCAGCACCTCGCGCACGCGCGCCACCAGCGTCAGCAGCGCGAGGTCCTTCTGCCAGTCGAACGGAAACTTGCTCGACATGAACGGGATGGCCGACAGCACGGAGCCGCTGCTCAGCCCGATCGTGTATCCGTCGGGCGGGCTCTTGGCGACGGAATCGATGCCGGTCGAGCCACCGGCTCCGGTGCGGTTCTCCAGCACGACCTGCTGTCCGAGCTCGGTGCCGAGCCCGCTGCCCAGCGTGCGCGAGAAGAAGTCGGCGGGGCCGCCGGCGGGGAACGGCACGACGAGCTTGATCGGTTTGGCGGGGTAGCCTTGTGCCCAAGCGGCCGCAGGCCATAGCGCGGCCGCCGGCAGCAGCGCCGTCGCGGACAGCAAGGTCACCGCGGGCAACAGCGCCCCCGCGATCAGCGTCGAGATGAGTGCACGTCGGCCCATTCTTTCCTCCCGGGATCCGCCGGCTCGCCCACCTGATGCGGGACGCCGGCTTGCTGGCATG
>JAKEEW010000372.1 GCA_022616375.1 Sporichthyaceae bacterium | reverse complement strand
GCCCCGACCCACGGCCGGGCCGAGTCGCCGGTCCAGACGCGGCCGTAGACCACGAGATCGGCCGGACCGGCCGAGGGGGCGGAGCGGCAGGAGAGCAGGCCGGCCAGCGTGACGAACGCGAGCCGGCGGAGCGCGGGAACGGGCGGCATCGAACCTCTCAGCGGGAGTGCCGGACAGGGTGCTGGCGCTGCATGGTAACCGCGCCCGCGACGGGACTGAAGTGCAGTGGATTGCACGCCGGAAAGTATACACGGACATGACCGATGCAGTCTGCCAGAGTCGCGCCCGGTGGGAGGCTGCCGGCTTCCGGGCCCAGACCGTGGCCGACAGCGAGTTACGGGCTGGGACCCGGGCGGCACGTTTGCTGCCGACCAGGCAGGCCCATGACTTCCTTCAGATGCGGTCGGCTGGGCTTCACGATGATCGAGATGGCGCTCGCCCTCGTGACGATCGCCATTTTGACCGCGATCGGCATGCCCCGGCTCGGCACGCTCATGAGCCATGCCCGGGTCAATCAGACCACCGCGGTCGTGGCCTCCGATCTCGAGGGCGTGTTCGCGATGGCGGGCCGGCAGCGCAGGCCGGTCAGACTGAGCTGCGTCTGCGACAGCGTGCTGTACCGGGTGGTGGACCGCGCCGGCGGCACGCTGCGGCTGAATCGCGTGCTGCTCGGCGACGACGAGTCGGGAGTCACCACGCTGACCTTTTCCGCGACGCCGGTGGACATCTTTCCCTCCGGTGTCGCGTCGTCCTCGCTCACCATCACCATCGGTGACGGGACCTACACCCGTCAGGTCACCATGAGCTCGGGGGGCCAGGTGAGGATTCTCCCGCCATGAGCCACCGGACCTCGCGCGGCGGCTTCACCCTGGTGGAGGCGCTGGTGGCCATCGTGCTGCTGTCGGTCGGTGCCCTGGCGCTGGGCTCGCTGCTGGCCCGCTCATCGCGCATGGCCGTCGCCTCCGCCTCCACGATCCACGGCACGGCGGCGCTGTCGACCGAAGTCGGCCGGCTCAATGCCCTTCCGTTCGACCAGCTGCCGGCGGCCGGAGAGACCTGCACGACGGTCAGCACGCCGCCGTTCCCCCACACGCTCTGCACCCGGTTGACCGACGTCTCCGCCACGGTCAAGGAGGTGCGGGTGCGAGTCACGCCGTCCGCCGCCGGTGTCCGCGCCGATACGGTCAACTTCCAGCGGACGCTGCCCGGCGGTAATCCGGTCCTGACCACGCCATGACCCAGCCGCCCCGCCTTCCCCGAGGCTTCACTCTGG
>JAKEEW010000044.1 GCA_022616375.1 Sporichthyaceae bacterium | reverse complement strand
CGGTGACGGACAGGAAGGTGTCGCCGGCACCGGGCACCGCGGTGAGGCCCAGCACCATGACCGGACGGGCCGGACCCGCGTTGGGCACCGGCTTGCCGTTCTCATCGAGCATCGCCCGGACCCGGCCGTGCGCATCGCCGGCGACAATCGAGTCACCCACGTTGAGGGTGCCCCGCTGGACCAGTACGGTCGCGACCGGGCCCCGACCGCGGTCCAGATGCGCCTCGATCGCGATACCCTGGGCCTGCCCGTCGATCGGGGCGCGCAGGTCGAGCGCAGCGTCGGCGGTGAGCAGCACGCCCTCCAGCAGACCCTCGATGTTGATCCGGCTCTTCGCCGAGATGTCGACAAACATGGTGTCGCCGCCATACTCCTCGGCGACCAGGCCATACTCGGTGAGCTGCTGGCGCACCTTGCCGGGGTTGGCATCGGGCTTGTCGATCTTGTTGACCGCCACCACGATCGGCACCTCGGCGGCCTTCGCGTGGTTGAGCGCCTCAATCGTCTGCGGCATGACCCCGTCGTCGGCCGCCACCACCAGGACCACGATGTCGGTGGCCTGGGCGCCCCGGGCTCGCATCGCGGTGAACGCCTCATGGCCAGGAGTATCGATAAAGGTGATCGCCCGGTCCTCGCCCTCATGCTGGACATGGACCTGGTACGCGCCGATGTGCTGGGTGATGCCACCGGCTTCGCCCTCGACCACATTGGCCTTGCGGATCGCGTCGAGCAGCTTGGTCTTGCCGTGGTCCACGTGGCCCATCACGGTGACCACCGGCGGCCGGGTGACCAGCCGCTCCTCGGCGATGTGCTCGTCGAGGTCGATGTCAAACCGGGCCAGCAGCTCGCGGTCCTCCTCCTCCGGGCTGACGATCTGCACCTCGAAGCCGAGGTGCTCGCCGAGCAGGAGCAGCGTCTCATCCGTACAGGACTGGGTCGCGGTGACCATCTCGCCCAGGTTGAACATCTCCTGGACCAGCGAGCCAGGGTTGGCGTTGACCTTGTCGGCGAAGTCCGACAGG
>JAKEEW010000371.1 GCA_022616375.1 Sporichthyaceae bacterium | reverse complement strand
TCGAACACGATCCGCCCGCCGTCGTGGCCCGCGCCCGGCCCGAGGTCGATGATCCAGTCGGCGTGCGCCATCACCGCCTGGTGGTGCTCGATCACGATGACCGACTTGCCGGCGTCGACCAGCCGGTCCAGCAGCCCGAGCAGCTGCTCGAGGTCGGCCAGGTGCAGCCCGGTGGTCGGCTCGTCGAGCACGTAGACGCTGCCGTCGGCACCCATGTGCGTGGCGAGCTTGAGCCGCTGCCGCTCGCCGCCCGACAGCGTGGTGAGCGGCTGGCCGAGCCGCAGGTAGCCGAGCCCCACGTCGGCCATGCGCTGCAGGATCGCGTGCGCGGCCGGCGTCCGCGCCTCGCCGGCGCCGAAGAAGCCGACCGCGGCCTCGACCGGCAGGTCGAGCACCTCGGCGATGTGGAGCCCGCCGAGCCGGTAGTCCAGCACCGACGCCTGGAACCGCCGGCCCTCGCACTCCTCGCAGACCGCGGTGACGCCGGCCATCATCGCCAGGTCGGTGTAGATCACCCCGGCGCCGTTGCAGGTCGGACAGGCGCCCTCGGAGTTGGCGCTGAACAGGGCGGGCTTCACGCCGTTGGCCTTCGCGAACGCCTTGCGGATCGGCTCCAGCAGGCCGGTGTACGTCGCCGGGTTGCTCCGCCGCGAGCCGTGGATCGGAGCCTGGTCGACCGACACCACCCCGTCCCGGCCACACACCGAGCCGTGGACGAGCGAGCTCTTGCCCGACCCGGCCACGCCGGTCACCACCACCAGCACGCCGAGCGGGATGTCGACGTCGACGTCCTGCAGGTTGTGGGTTCGGGCGCCGCGCACCTCCATCACACCCGACGGCGTCCGCACCGACGGCTTCAGGGAGGCCCGGTCGTTCAGGTGACGCCCGGTGAGCGTGTCGCTGGCCCGCAGCCCATCGACGGTGCCCTCGAAGACCACCTCGCCGCCGGCGGTGCCGGCGCCGGGGCCAAGGTCGACGACGTGGTCAGCGATCGCGATCACCTCCGGCTTGTGCTCGACCACGAGGACAGTGTTGCCCTTGTCGCGCAGCCGCAGCAGCAGGTCGTTCATCCGCTGGATGTCGTGGGGGTGCAGTCCGATCGTCGGCTCGTCGAAGAGGTAGGTCACGTCGGTGAGCGACGAACCTAGGTGGCGGATCATCTTGGTGCGCTGCGCCTCACCGCCCGACAGCGTGCCGGACGGCCGGTCGAGCGACAGGTAGCCCAGCCCGATCTCCGAGAACGAGTCGAGGAGGTGTTGCAGCCCGGTGAGCAGCGGGGCGACCGACGGCTCGTCCAGCCCGCGGACCCAGTCGGCCAGGTCGCTGATCTGCATCGAGCAGACGTCGGCGATGTTCTTCCCCTTGATCTTCGACGACCGGGCCTCCTTGCTGAGCCGTGTGCCGTCGCACTCGGGACAGGTCGTGAACGTCACTGCCCGCTCCACGAAGGCGCGGATGTGGGGCTGCATCGCGTCCACGTCCTTGGCCAGGAACGACTTCTGGATCTTCGGGATCAGGCCCTCGTAGGTGAGGTTGATGCCTTCGACCTTGATCTTGGTCGGCTCC
>JAKEEW010000370.1 GCA_022616375.1 Sporichthyaceae bacterium | reverse complement strand
GTACACGCTGCTGGACCGGGTCACCCCGGAGATGCTGGTCGCCCAGGAGGAGAGCTTCGGCCCGGTGCTGCCGATCATCACCGCCGGCTCCGACGAGGAGATCATCCGGATGGCCAACGCGAGCGAGCTCGGGCTGCAGGCGGCGGTGTTCACCACCTCGCTCAAGCGCGCGTTCAAATACGCCGAAGGGCTGCGGGCCGGCTCGGTCGTGATCAATGAGTCGACCGACTACTTCGAGTCGGCCCAGCCGTTTGGTGGCGCCGGCGGCACCAAGACCGGCTGGGGCCGGATCGGCGGGCTGGCCCAACTGCAGGACATGACCGACCTGCGGACGGCGGTCATCAACCTCGGGTAGGGCTGCACCAGGCCGCGGCGAGCCTCGTCAACCGGTAACGGTTCGCACCCACCCGCACGCGTCCCGTAGACTTGGCCGGCGGTCCGGGATGTCCGGGCCGACTACGCATGTCCTGCGGCGTTCCCGATGGCTTCCTTGGCCGTCGGCGGACAGCGCTCCTCGGTCCGCGTGGTCTGCACAGAGCCGACCTCTACCGGTCTGATCTGCACAGTCTCGCGGCACGGCGCGATCGCAGGGCGTCAGGGGCGGCGATCACCATGATCGCCGCCGACAACCGAGGCAGAGCGCCACGCCGGCCATGACACCGGAGGGCGCGCGAACAAGGAGAGACCTCACGATGGCTGTCGTGACCATGCGCCAGCTCCTAGAGAGCGGCGTGCACTTCGGGCACCAGACCCGCCGGTGGAACCCGAAGATGAAGCGGTTCATCTTCACCGAGCGCAACGGCATCTACATCATCGACCTGCAGCAGTCGCTGTCGTTCATCGACCGCGCCTACGAGTTCGTCAAGGAGACGGTCGCGCACGGCGGCTCGATCCTGTTCGTCGGCACCAAGAAGCAGGGCCAGGAAGCAATCGCCGAGCAGGCGACCCGGGTCGGCATGCCGTACGTGAACCAGCGCTGGCAGGGCGGGATGCTCACCAACTTCTCGACCGTGTACAAGCGGCTGCAGCGGCTCAAGGAGCTCGAGGAGATCAACTTCGACGACGTGGCCGGCTCCGGTATGACCAAGAAGGAGCTGCTGTCGCTGCGCCGCGAGAAGGACAAGCTGGAGCGCACGCTCGGCGGCATCCGGGACATGCAGCGGGTGCCGAGCGCGGTCTGGGTGGTGGACACCAAGAAGGAGCAGATCGCCGTCGGTGAGGCCAAGAAGCTGGGCATCCCGGTGGTCGCGATCCTGGACACGAACTGCGATCCGGACGAGGTCAACTACCCGATTCCCGGCAACGACGACGCGATCCGTAGCGTCAACCTGCTCACCCGCGTCATCGCGGACGCGGTGGCCGACGGCCTGATGGCCCGGGCCGGTGCGGCGGTTGGCTCGGACGAGAAGCCGGTCGGTGCCGAGCTGGGTGGAGAGGAGCCGCTGGCCGAGTGGGAGCGTGAGCTTCTCGCCGGCCAGGCTGCCGAGGCCGGGTCGCGGCCGGCGCCTGCCGCCGAGGCCGCGACTGCCGCCGAGGCCGCCGCGGCGACCGCCGGGGACGCTGCCGAGGCTGCGATTGCCGCCGACGCCGCCACCGACCCGACCCCCGAGCAGGTCTGACCCACCGACCCAGTGACCGCAGGGCGTACCGCGCGAGGTTCGGCGCGCCCGACTCGAACCACTACACCGAACGAGAGACAACATGGCTAACGTCAACATGGCCGACGTCAAGCGGCTACGCGAGCTGACCGGCGCCGGCATGATGAACTGCAAGAACGCGCTCGAGGAGAGCGAGGGCGACTTCGACCGCGCGGTCGAGCTGCTGCGCATCAAGGGCGCCAAGGACGTCGGCAAGCGGGCCGAGCGGACCGCGTCCAACGGACTGGTGACCGCGCACCTGGAGGGCGCGACCACCGGCGCGCTGCTCGAGCTCAACTGCGAGACCGACTTCGTCGCGAAGACCGAGGGCTTCCAAGCGCTGGCGGCCGAGGTGGCCCGCTACGTCGCCCAGGCCAAGCCGGCCGACGTGCCGAGCCTGCTGACCGCCGAGATCGAGCCGGGCAAGACCGTGCAGCAGCTGCTCGACGAGGCCAACGCGACCATGGGCGAGAAGATCGAGGTCCGCAGGTTCGCGGTGCTCGACGCTCCGTACCTGGCCACCTACCTGCACAAGTCCGACCCGAGCCTGCCGCCGAGCACCGGCGTGCTGGTCGCCCTGTCGACCGCCAACCCGCAGGTGGGCAAGGACGTGGCGCAGCAGATCGCGGCGATGGCGCCCAAGTACCTGAGCCGCGACGAGGTGCCGGCCGACGTGATCGCGGACGAGCGCCGGATCGCCGAGGAGACCGCGCAGGCCGAAGGCAAGCCGCAGGCGGCGATCTCCAAGATCGTAGAGGGCCGGGTGGCCAGCTACTTCAGGGACTTCACCCTGCTCGAGCAGGCCTTCGTGAAGGACAACAAGAAGTCCATCAAGCAGGTGCTCGCCGACGCCGGCGTCGAGGTCCGCGCGTTCGCCCGATACAAGGTCGGCCAGTCCTAAGGCAGACTGCCGGTCAAGCAGGCACGACGCGAGGGAGGCCGCTGTCATGGAGGAGAGTTTGGATTCCGTGGCCGCGGCCTCCTTTGCTGCCCAGCCCAGCCCGGCCCAGCCACTCCCGTCCGGCTACCACCGGGTGGTCCTGAAGCTGTCCGGTGAGGTGTTCGGGGCCGGCCGGGTCGGCGTCGACCCGGACACCGTGCAGATCCTGGCCGCCCAGATCGCCGAGGTGGTCAGGGACGGAGCTCAGGTAGCGATCGTGGTCGGCGGCGGCAACTTCTTCCGCGGCCAGGAGCTGTCCGAGCGCGGCATGGACCGGGCCAGAGCCGACTACATGGGAATGCTGGGCACGGTCATGAACTGCCTGGCCCTGCAGGACTTCCTGGAGCGCCAAGGGGTGACCACCCGGGTCCAGACCGCGATCGCGATGGGCCAGGTGGCCGAGCCGTACATCCCGCGCCGGGCGGTCCGGCACCTGGAGAAGGGCAGAGTAGTGATCTTCGGCGCGGGTGCCGGGATGCCGTACTTCTCCACCGATACGGTTGCCGCCCAGCGCGCGCTGGAGATCGGTGCGCAGGTGCTGCTGATGGGTAAGAAGGGGGTTGACGGGGTCTACGACGCGGACCCGAAGACCCATCCGGACGCGGTCAGGTTCGACCGGCTCAGCTATGACGAGTACCTCACCCGGGGGCTGCGGGTCGCCGACGCGACCGCGATCAGCCTGTGCCGGGACAACAAGCTCCCGATCATCGTGTTCAACCTGCTCGAAGAGGGCAATATCGCCCGGGCGGTACGGGGTGAGAAGATCGGGACAGTGGTCGGCGCATGAACGCCGTTCCCTACCAACCCATACAGGAGCCGAAGTGATCGAGGAGACCCTTCTCGAGGCCGACGAGAAGATGGGCAAGGCCGTCGGGGTCGCCAAGGAAGACTTCGCGACGATCCGCACCGGCCGGGCGCACCCGGCCATGTTCAGCAAGATCATGGCCAGCTACTACGGAACGCCGACGCCGGTGAACCAGCTGGCCTCGTTCCAGGTGCCCGAGCCCCGGATGGCGGTCATCACGCCGTACGACAAGGGCGCGATGGCCGCGATCGAAAAGGCGATCAGGGACTCCGATCTCGGGGTCAACCCGACCAGCGACGGCACCGTGCTGCGCGTGGTGTTCCCGCAGCTGACCGAGGAACGCCGCAAGGAGTACATCAAGGTCGCCAAGCACAAGGCCGAGGACGCCCGGGTTGCCATCCGCAATGTCCGCCGGCACGCCAAGGACGCCCTGGACCGGCTGATCAAGGACGGGGAGTCCGGCGAGGACGACGTGCGCCGGGCGGAGAAGCAGCTCGACGAGGCCACCCATCGCCACATCGTCCAAGTCGACGAGTTGCTCAAGCACAAGGAAGCCGAGCTACTCGAGCTCTGACCTACGGTGAGCAAGAAACGAGCGCGCGGCAGCCGCCCGGGCGATGATCGCACGGCTGCGGCACCCCCGCGGTCGGCGGTCGCCACCCAGCCCGGGCCTGGCCGGGCCGGCCGTAACCTGCCCGCCGCGACGGCGGTCGGGGTCAGTCTGGCCGCGCTGGTGCTGGTCTCGGTCTACCTGATCGAGGTCCTGTTCGTCGGGCTGGCCTGTGCCGCGATCGTGCTGGCGATCTGGGAGCTGGCCAACGCGCTGGCGGTGCGCGACATCCGCCCGCCGCTGGCGCCGCTCGCGGTCGGCGCGGTCGGCATGCTGGTCTCCGCCTACGCCGGCGGCACCGAGGCGCTGGTGGCCGCGTTCGCATTGACCGTGCTCGCCGTCTTGCTGTGGCGGCTCTCCGATGGCCCCGAGGCGTACCTGCGGGACACCACCGCGGGCGTGTTCACCGCGGTATACATCCCGTTCCTCGCGTCGTTCGCGGTGCTGATGCTTGCCCCGGACGAGGACGGCGCCCGCCGGGTCACCCTGTTCATCCTGGTGACGGTGTGCTCCGATCTCGGCGGCTACCTGATCGGGATGCTGATCGGGCGGCATCCGATGGCGCCGCGGATCAGCCCGAAGAAGTCCTGGGAGGGCTTCGCCGGATCGGTCATCGCGTGCGCGGCCGGCGGTTCGCTTGCGGTGCCCTATCTGTTCGATGAGCCGTGGTGGAAGGGCCTGGTCATCGGCCTGGCCGCGGTCTGCTCGGCCACCCTCGGCGACCTCGGCGAGTCGCTGATCAAGCGCGACCTCGGCATCAAGGACATGAGCACGCTGCTGCCGGGACACGGCGGGATCATGGATCGGCTGGACTCGCTGCTGATCACGGCGCCGGTGGTCTGGCTGCTGCTGACCGTGCTCATCCCACCGGTGCTCTAGCGCCCGCCCTAGGCATCGACGACGGCGGCCGTCCAGATCGACACCGGCACGAACCCGAGCCGCCGGTTCACCGCCAGCATCGCCGTGTTGGTCACGTCGTTCGTCGTGATCACCGTCGCCACGTCCGGCCGGTCGGCCACGAGCAGCCGCAGCGCCTCGGACTTGATCGAGGTAGCCAGTCCCTGGCCGCGGTGCGCGGCGACCACCGCGGTGTCCTCGGTCCGGCCGACCGAGCCGGGTTCGGCCGGCACCCGCAGGCTGCTGAACCCAGCCACCGCGCCGGTGCCGTCGACCGCAGCCGTGACCCGCAGCTGGACCCCGCGCCTGGCGACTGCGGTCTCCTGCTCCCGACCAGGGCCGGGGTCCACTCATACTCCGGCTCACCCGCGGTGCTCGGTGCGTCATTGATCGCGTTCAGGGCGGTTGCGTAGCTGTCCACCAGGTCCTCCGGTGCCGCGCCGACCCAGGACCGGAGCCGGTAGTCGGCCGGGACGGTGGAACGCCCGAGCCGGCCCGGCATCGCCAGCACCTGGACGTGCCGGCTGTTGCCGATCCGGCCGCCCACGGCGCGGGTGAACTCGGCCCCGGCAGGTAGTCCGAACCAGCCCATCAGCGTCTCGCAGCCGGCCGCCCTGGCCTGCGCCCTGACCCGGTCCAGCAGCGCCCGGCCGAGCCCGCGCCGCCGGACCGGCGCGGCCACGCAGACCTCGACGATCCCGCCCGGCGCGTCGACGATCTGCACGAGCTGGGCGTAGCCGTACTCGGACCGCCAGTGCCAGCGACGGACGTGCGGCGGGCTGATCCGGTTCAGTGCGAGCCAGTCCGGATAGGCCACCATCGGCTCGTCCGGCGCGGCCTCGTTGTGGCAGGCCAGCCGCAGCGCATAGGTCGCGGCGAGCTCGGCGTCGCCTGCGGTCGTCGGGTCAAGCGGTTCGATCGTCGGCGACATGCCCGGCACGCTAACAAGTCCCGCAGGTCGACCGCCGCTGGATTTTGGCCGTACGGGGGTTTCCCCCGTGATCGCGATTGTCGGGTAACCGGGCGCAGCGGGCCCGCGTGTCTGCTTACGAATGCCGATCCGACATCAGCTCGAGGAGACCATCATGAGCACCACACGAACCGGTGGCAGGCGATTCGCCGCAGCCATCGCCATTGCGGCCGGCCTGGCCTTAGCGCTGACCGGCTGCGGAGAAACCCCGGGGACCGCCCAGCCGGTCGGGCCGGGGGCGCCGGCTCCTTCGGTGACCCCGACGACCGCCGCGCCGTCCCCGACGCCGGAGCCGAACCTCAGCGAAGATCTGCTGCTGACCGACGACAACTTCAACGCCATTGGTGAGGGCTGGGAGACCGTGTCGACCGGTAGCGACGACGATGGGGATTTCCTGCTCTGCCAGCCGGCGATGCTGGCCTCGCTCGGCGCCACCGAAGTGCTGGTTCGCACGTTCGAGCGGCCGGGTGCCGAGATCAGCCCTGATGGGGTGACCGCTCCGAACACCGTCGGCGGTCACCTGATTGCGTACTTCGGGGACGACGCCGACATGTCCGAGGTGAACCAGGCCGTCAACACGTGGCTGCGGACCTGTGCGGACCACCCCATTACCGATGGCGGCGACGTGCTGCACTTCGTCAAGGGCGCGCTCGCGGTGGACACCGTCCACCCGCGCGGGCCGGAGCGGCCCGGCTCTGGCGAGGTCTGGGGCTTCACGTTCGACGACGAGAACACCGACGACTATTACGGCTGGTTCCCGTCGGTCGGCTACGGCATCGTCGGGCCGTATCTGACCATCGTCAACTACACCGACTGGGGCCAGGACGCGAACTATGACACCGACAAGCTGCCCGGCGTGGTCCTGCTCCAGGACGCGTTCGACAAGCTGCCGTCCTAACCTCGGCGGGTAGGGTGCCGACCGTGCTGCATCTCATCCGGCACGGTCGGTCCCGGCCCGAGCCCGCGGTCAATTCCGCGCTATGGCGCCTGCATGACGACGCGGCTACCGGACTCGCGCTCTTGCGCGAGTCCGGTGCGCTGCCACCCAACCCGTTCTGGTGCTCCTCGTCCGAGCCGAAGGCGATGGCCACCGCCGCCGCCCTGGCCGTTAGCTCGGACGTCCAGGTCATCCACGATCTGCGCGAGCAGGACCGGCCGACGCACTGGTACGACGACGTCGATGAGTTCGAGGCCACGGTCGCCCGGGCGATGACCGAGCCCGACCGGCCGGCCGAGCCGGGTTGGGAGCCCGCGGCCGAGACCACCGAACGGGTCCTCGCGGCGGTGCACCGGCTGGTGGCGAGCATCCCGCCAGGCCCGGCCGGAGAGCAGCGCGATCTCGCTCTGGCCGGGCACGGCACCGCGTGGACCCTGCTGGTCGCGGCGATCACCGGCGCACCGCCCGATCTCGAGGCGTGGCGGCGGATGCGGATGCCCGATCACGCCGTCCTCGACCTGGCTTCGGGCCGGCTCGTCCAGGCCTGGGGTGGGTGGATGGGACACTGGTCAGATCATGACGACGACTCCGGCCCAGGCGCCCGGCGAACTGGTCTTCGCGGCTCCGAGGCGGGCTAAGCCACCACGGCATCTGGCCGACCTGGATCCGGCCGCCCGCCGCGCCGCACTGGCCGAGCTGGGCGAGAAGCCGTTCCGCGCGGCGCAGCTGTCCCGGCACTACTTCGCCAACCTGGTCGACGATCCGGCCGCGATGACCGACCTGCCGGCCGGCAACCGCACCGAGCTGGCCGCCGCGATGCTGCCCACGCTGCTGACTCCGGTACGGGAACTGACCTGCGACGCCGGCACCACGGTCAAAACGTTGTGGCGGCTGTTCGACGGTGCTCTGGTCGAGTCGGTGCTGATGCGTTACCCGAACCGGATCACGATGTGCGTGTCCTCGCAGGCCGGCTGCGGGATGAACTGCCCGTTCTGCGCGACCGGGCAGGCCGGGCTGACCCGCAACATGTCGGCCGGGGAGATTGTCGAGCAGGTTGTCGCCGGGGCTCGGATGCTGCGCCGGGGCCAGGTCGCGGGTGGACCGGGCCGGGTCTCCAACGTGGTGTTCATGGGCATGGGCGAGCCGCTGGCCAACTACCGTGCGGTGCTGTCCGCGGTGCGGCGGCTCACCGATCCGAGCCCGGACGGGCTCGGACTGTCGCAGCGCAGCATCACCGTGTCCACGGTCGGGTTGGTGCCGGCGATCGACAAGCTGGCCGCCGAGGGCCTCAACGTCACGCTTGCGGTGTCGCTGCACGCTCCCGACGACGAGCTGCGCGACACCCTGGTGCCGGTGAACACCAGGTGGAAGGTCGCCGAGGTGCTGGACGCGGCCTGGTCCTACGCCGCGACCACCAAGCGGCGGATCTCGATCGAGTACGCGCTCATCCGCGACATCAACGACCAGGCCTGGCGCGCCGACCTGTTGGGCCGGCTGCTGCGTGGCCGGCTGGTCCACGTCAACCTGATACCGCTCAACCCGACGTCCGGGTCGAAGTGGACCGCGTCCCGCCCGGGGGACGAGCGGGCCTTCGTCGAGACGCTCGAGCAGCACAGCGTGCCGGTGACGGTCAGGGACACCCGCGGCCGGGAGATCGACGGGGCCTGTGGTCAGCTCGCCGCCGACCCCGAGCAGCTCGTCACCGCCGCGGAGCCGGTGGGCTAGCTGTAGTGACCGCCGGCCGGCGCACCGTTGTCGGACAGCCGCCGGTGGACCGCCCGCTGTTTGACGTGCCCGGTGATGACGGTAGCCGCGGCACCGATGATGACCAGGTCGAACACGAGCTGGACCATCGTGACGATCCGGGCCGCCTGCCCGACCGGGTGGATGTCCCCAAAGCCGGTCGTGGTCAGCGTCACCAGCGTGTAGTACAGCGCGTCCGTTCTGGTGCTCAGCCCGGCCATCTGGCCCGGGTAGTCGGCCATCCGGTAGTAGGTGGCCGCGAACAGCACCATGGCCAGGTAGACGGCGAACAGCAGCGGTCCGAGCCCGAATGCGTCCAACCCACCCGGATTGTCGATCATCCGCCGGATCTCCCTGACGACCAGCCAGGTCAGCGCCGTCAGGCCGAGGATGAACCCGACATATCCCACGCCGGTCGCCTCACCGGCCCGCACCGGGACCAGGTAGTAGCACAGCAGGGACAGCACGAGTGCGGCCACCTGCGACGGCCAGCGGTGCTGCCGCCGTGCGGGGCTGATGTCGGCTTGCTGGGTCACCCGAGCGCCCTCCGGTCGGCCCGACGTTGATCCCGCAGATTATCCCGGCGGCCGGGTGCAACGGCGCACCTGAGACACTCCGGCCATGCCTGATCGAGTGTCCGCCGCTCTGGCCGACGCGGCACCGGCCTGCTTCTGGCTGGACGACCCGGCTCGGCCGAAACCTAGGACCGCGCTCTCCGGTGCGCTGACCGCGGACCTGGTCGTGGTCGGTGGCGGGTTCACCGGACTCTGGACCGCCCTGCGGGCCAAGGAGCGCGACCCGGATCGCGACGTGGTGCTGCTCGAGGCGCGGACCATCGGTTGGGCCGCATCCGGCCGCAACGGCGGGTTCTGCGCCGCCAGCCTCACCCACGGCCTGGCCAACGGCCATGCCAGGTTCCCGGCCGAGCTCGCCACGCTGGAACGGCTTGGGGCGGAGAACCTGGACGGGATCGAGGACACCGTGCGCCGGCACGGCATCGACTGCGACTTCCGCCGGGTCGGCGACCTGACCGTCGCGACCGCGCCCTGGCAGGTGGCCGAGCTGGCCGAGGCGGCGGAGCTGGCGGCTCGCTACGGCAAGCGGAGCACGCTGCTCGACGCCGCCGGCACCCGGGCGATGCTGGACTCGCCCAACTACCTCGGCGGCCTGCTCGACCAGGACGGGATGGCGCTGATAGAGCCGGCCGGGCTGGCCTGGGGCCTGGCCGCCGCAGCAGAACAGACCGGGGTACGGATCTTCGAGAACAGCCCGGCGACCGGGCTGGACCGGGATCGGAGCGGACCGGGGCTGGCCGTCCGCACCCCGGCCGGCGTGGTCACGGCCGCCCGGGTTGCGCTGGGCACCAACGGGTTCCGTTCGCTGTTGCGGCGGATGCGTAACTACCTGCTGCCGATCTACGACTACGCACTGGCCACCGAGCCGCTGTCGGCGGCCCAGCTGGCCGCGATCGGCGGCTGGCAGGGCCGGTTCGGGGTTTCCGATGCCGGCAACCAGTTCCACTACTACCGGCTGACCCGGGACAACCGGATCGTCTGGGGCGGTTACGACGCGGTCTACCACTTCAACAACGCGATCGGCGACGAGCTCGACCAGCGGCCGGCCACGTTCGAGGTGCTCGCGCGCAACTTCTTCACCACGTTCCCGGCTCTAGCGGGGTTGCGGTTCACCCACCACTGGGGTGGCGTGATCGATACCTGCTCGCGGTTCTCGGCGTTCTTCGGCACGGCGCACGGGGGCCGGGCCGCATACGCGGCCGGCTATACCGGGCTGGGAGTAGGTGCCAGCCGGTTCGGCGCGGACGTGATGCTCGACCTGCTCGACGGCGCGCCGACCGAACGGACCGAGCTGGCCATGGTGCGGTCCAAACCGGTGCCGTTTCCGCCCGAACCGTTGCGCTACGCCGTCGTGCAGGCCACCCGATGGTCGCTGGCCAGAGCCGATGCCAACGACGGCCGGCGCAACCTGTGGCTGCGCACGCTGGACCGGCTCGGGCTGGGCTTCGACAGCTGATCGGCCCGCTGGCCGGGCATCCGCCGGGGTACCTGTTTCGAGATTGTGCGGGCATTCCCTGGCGGCTACGGGAATGCCCGCTCAGCCACGGGAATGCCCGCACAACCCGAAAACCGCATGACCGGGAGCCGCGGCTGTCCGCAAATACCGCGGTTTGGTCAAGCGCGAGTCATGAAGCCGCCATCCGGGGGCTGGCATTGATCCGTCCGGAACGGGCAGGCTGCGGGCATGGAGGTCCATACCGCACTCCTCGATCATGTCGTGCTCGCCGTCTCCGATCTGGCCGCAAGCACCCGTTGGTGGGCCCAGGTGACCGGCGCGACCCCGGCGCACTTGCCGGGCGGTGACGTCTCGCTGCAGGTCGGCGGCCAGGCGCTCCGGCTGCGCGCCGGCAGCCCGGCGCCGTTCGGGTCGGTCACGCTGTGCCTGGTTGCCGACGTGTCCATCCACGACCTGTACGACCGGATCGAGCAGTTGCACCTGCGCCACGACGAGGTGGCGCCGATCATCGGGGCGGAGGGGCCGCTGCAGGCGATCGGGTTGCAGGACCCGGACGGCTACTTCGTCGAGCTGGCCACCTACGTTCCGGACCGGCGGGCTGCCGCGCCGGCGGCCCCGGCGGCGTTCTGACGGACGCCGTCGGTAGCTCGGGCTAGTGCCCGAGGAACCGGCTGAACAGCGCCGCGCGCCGGGACGGCCGGCCGGTGCGCTCTTCCTCGCGGTCGGCCGCGCTCATCATCCGCAGCCCCACGTTCATCCCGAGCCAGCGCAGCGGTTCCGGCTCCCAGCGTGGTGACCGGTGCCCGACCCAGGGCAGCGTGACCAGCTCGCTGTCCCGGCCAAGCACGAGATCGGCCAGGGTCCGGCCGGCCAGGTTGGTGGTGCCGACCCCGTCCCCGACGTAGCCGCCGGCCCAGCCGCGCCCGCTGGCCCGGTCCAGGCCGACCGAGGCGAACCAGTCCCTCGGGATCCCGAGCGGACCGCCCCAGCGGTGCGTGACGGCCGCGTCCCCGCTGGCCGGGAACAGCTCCCGCAGCACCGCGTGCAGCTCGGCGAAGACCGCCGGGTCCCGGTCGAACTCCGGCCGGATGGTCGAGCCGAAGTGGTAGGGCGCACCCCGCCCGCCGAACGCGAACCGGTTGTCCGCGGTCCGCTGGCCGTAGATGATCAGGTGCCGGTAGTCCGCGAACGTCTCCCGGTGGGCCAGCCCGGCGGTCGCCCAGAACTGCTCCGGCAGTGGCTCGGTGGCGATCATGAGCGAGTACACCGGGGCCACGGCCCGCCGGTAGCCGGGAAGCTGCGGGGTGTAGCCCTCGGTGGCCCTGATCACGAACCTGGCGCGGATCCGGCCGTGCGGCGTCTCGACCAGACCGGGTTTGAGCGCGGTGACCGGGGTCTGCTCGTAGAGGCTTACCCCGGCTGCCACCACGACCCGGGCCAGGCCGCGGACCAGCCGGCCCGGATGGATCGCGGCACAGTGCGGGGTGAACGTGCCGCCGAGCACGCTGGTCGCGCCGGCCCGCCGGCTCGCCTCGTCGGCCGAGAGCAGCACCAGGTCATCGGATCCGGTCCCGAACTCGGCGGCTTCGGCGACGTCCGCCGCCGCCCGGTCGAGCTGGACCGGGGTCCGGGCCAGCACCACGGTGCCGCCCTTGGCGAAGTGGCAGTCGATGCCTTCCGCCGCGGCCACCCGGCCTACCTCGTCGACGGTTTCGACCATCGCCCGGTGCAGCCGGATCGCGGCCTGCCGGCCGTGCCGCTTCGCCACGGTTGCGGCCGACGCCGGGAACAGCGCCGAGCACCAGCCCCCGTTGCGGCCGGACGCACCGAACCCGGCGATCTCGCGCTCCAGCACCGCGATCCGGATCCCGGGGTCGAGCCGGCGCAGGTAGTACGCGGTCCACAGCCCGGTGAACCCGGCACCCACGATCGCCACGTCGGTGTCGAGGTCGCCGGGCAGCGCCGGGCGCGGAGTGAGGTGATCGGCTGCGGTGTCGTGCCAGAGAGATAGCTCGCGGTAGGCCGGCTCGGCGGTCACACCCAGTCCTTGACGTAGTTCGGTGCCGGGATCCCGCTGCGCAGGTCACCGGACGGCTGCGGTGGGTCGAGCACAGTCCGGACCGGCACCACCCCGGCCCAGGTCGGCCGGTCCAGGTCGGCCGGGTCGTCGTCCGGGTCACCGTCGGACAGCTTCGCCGAGCACTCGTCCAGCGACAGCGCGAGCACCGTGGTCGCGCGGATCTCCTTGTCCGACGGCGGGCGGATGTCGGCCCACCGGCCGGGCAGCAAGTGCTCCGAGATCGCCTCGAGCGCGGCCAGCTTGGCCGGCCCGGTCAGCTCGGTGCACCGGCCGAGCACCATGACGCTGCGATAGTTCATCGACGACTCGAACGCGGATCGCGCCAGCACTAAGCCGTCCAGCAGGGTGACGGTGAAGCAGGTGGGTGCGCCGCCGGCCAGCGCCCGGAACAGCCGGGACGCGGACGAGCCGTGGAAGAGCACCCGATCGCCGTCCCGCCCGTAGCCCACCGGCACGATGTAGGGCTGGATCGGGTCGTCGAGCTCAGGGTTCGGCGTCCGCCGGCGCCCGGAACCGTCCCCGACCACGGCCACGTGCGCGATCCGGCCGGCGTCCAGGATCCGGTGCACCCGGGCCCGGTCGGTGACCGCCTTGTTGGGCAGCCGCCGCACCTGGGTTCTTGCGGTTTCGCCCGGTGGCCGGGCGCTTACAGCCGGGTCCATGCCTCGGTCAGCACCTCGCGCAGGATCCGCTCCATCTCGTCGAAATGCGACTGGTCGCAGATCAGCGGTGGGGACAGCTGGACCACCGGGTCGCCGCGGTCGTCGGCCCGGCAGTACAACCCGGCTTCGAACAGCGCCCCGGACAGGAACCCGCGCAGCAGCCGCTCCGACTCGGCGTCGGTGAAGGTCTGCTTGGTCGCCTTGTCCTTGACCAGCTCGATCCCGTAGAAGTAGCCGTCGCCGCGGACGTCGCCGACGATCGGCAGGTCGTAGAGCCTCTCCAGAGTGGCCCGGAACGCGCCCTCGTTACGCCGGACGTGGCCGAGGATGTCCTCGCGCTCGATGATGTCGAGGTTCGCCAGCGCAACCGCGGCCGACACCGGGTGGCCGCCGAACGTGAAACCGTGCGCGAACATCTTCTCGCCGTGCCGGAACGGCTCCATGATCCGGTCGGAGGCGATCATTGCGCCGATCGGGGAGTAACCGGAGGTCATCCCTTTCGCGCAGGTGACGATGTCGGGCTGGTAGCCGTGCTTGGTGGCGCCGAAGTACTCACCCAGCCGGCCGAACGCGCAGATCACCTCGTCCGACACCAGTAGGACGTCGTGCTCGTCGCAGATCTCCCTGACCCGCTGGAAGTAGCCGGGTGGCGGTGGGAAGCAACCGCCGGAGTTCTGCACCGGCTCGAGGAACACTGCGGCAACCGTCTCCGGGCCTTCCATCTCGATCGCCAGGGCGATCTGGTCGGCGGCCCACTGGCCGAACTTGACCGGATCGTCGCCGTGCTCCGGGGCGCGGTAGAAGTTGGCGTTCGGCACCTTGATCGCGGACGGCACCAGCGGCTCGAAGTCCACCTTGGCCGCCGGGATCCCGGTCAGCGACAGCGCCCCCATCGTGGTGCCGTGGTAGGCGATGCTGCGGCTGATCACCTTGTGCTTGGTCGGCTTACCCAGCTGCTTGAAGTAGCTGCGCGCCACCTTCCACGCGGACTCGACCGCCTCCGCGCCGCCGGTGGTGAAGAACACGCTGTTCAGGTCGCCGGGGGCGAGCCCGGCCAGCCGGTCGGCCAGCTCGATCGCCTTCGGGTGGGCGTAGGACCAGAGCGGGAAGAAGGCCAGCTCCTTGGCCTGCTGGTAGGCGGCCTCGGCCAGCTCGGTGCGGCCGTGCCCGACCTGGACCACGAACAGCCCGGCCAGCCCGTCCAGGTAGCGCTTCCCGCGGGCGTCGTAGATGTAGGGACCCTCGCCACCCACGATGACCGGGACGTCCGATTTCTCATATGCGGACATCCGGGTGAAATGCATCCAGAGATGGTTGTAGGCGTCGCGCGCGAGCTCGCCTGCGTCGGCATAGGTCGGACGGTCGGTCATCGGGTACCCCAGGCATACGTCTGTTTGCGGAGTTTCAAGTAGACAAAGCTCTGCGTGCCGCGGACACCGCTGATCGAGCGGATCCGGCGGTTGATCACGTCGAGCAGGTGCTCGTCGTCCTCGCAGACGACCTCGCAGAGCACGTCGAACGCGCCCGCGGTGAGCACCACGTAGCTCACCTCGGGGAGCGCGGCGATCGCGTCCGCGACCGGCGTGATGTCGCCCTCTACGGTGACCCCGATCAGGGCCTCCCGGTTGAAGCCGACCTGCAGTGGATCAGTCACCGCGACGATCTGCATGACCCCGGCGTCGAGCAGCCGCTGTACCCGTTGCCGGACCGCGGCCTCGGACAGCCCTACCGCCTTGCCGATCGCGGCGTAGGCCCGGCGTCCGTCCTGCTGCAGCTGCTCGATGATCGCCTTGGAGACGTCGTCGAGCGGGACACTGGGGGTGCCGGGGCGTTCGCGGCGGGTCACGGCTGGCATCTTCGCGGCCTAGACGGCCATTGGCAAGCGATTCCGTTGCTAAGACCACTAGTTGATGACTGAATCACTTGTCCAGGCCCTCCCGGAGAGCGGCTTTCCGTACTAGGCTCCCCGGCGTCCGGATCCGTCCGGTTCAACGCTTCGCGATCATCAGTGGAGATCCCGTGACCGAGCCGCGCGTGCTGCGCAACTTCATCGACAACGAGTACGTGGAGGCGGCCGACGGCCGTACCTCCGATCTGGTCAACCCGGCAACCGGCGAGGTGTTCGCCAAGGCACCGGTGTCCGGCGTGGCCGACGTGGACCGGGCGGCCAAGGCGGCAGCCACCGCGTTCGAGAGCTGGAGCCAGACCACGCCGGCCGAGCGGCAGCTCGCCCTGCTGCGGATCGCCGACGCGTTCGAGGCCAGGGCCGAAGAGCTGATCGCGGCCGAGGTGGAGAACACCGGTAAGCCGATCGGGCTGACCCGCTCCGACGAGATCCCGCCGTCGGTGGACCAGATCCGGTTCTTCGCCGGTGCCGCCCGGATGCTCGAGGGCAAGGCCGCGACCGAGTACATGACCGGGCACACCTCCTACGTGCGGCGCGAGCCGATCGGTGTGTGCGCCCAGGTCACGCCGTGGAACTACCCGCTGATGATGGCGGTCTGGAAGTGGGGGCCGGCGCTGGCCGCCGGCAACACGGTGGTGCTCAAGCCGTCCGACACCACCCCGGCATCCACCGTGCTGATGGCCGAGGTCATGGCCGAGCACCTGCCGCCGGGCGTGTTCAACGTGGTCTGCGGCGATCGGGACACCGGCCGGGCCGTGGTCACCCACGAGATCCCGCGGCTGGTCTCGGTCACCGGCTCGATCCGGGCCGGCATGGAGGTGGCCGAGTCGGTGGCTCGCGACCTCAAGCGGGTGCACCTCGAGCTCGGCGGCAAGGCACCGGTCGTGGTGTTCGACGACGCCGACCTGGAGGCCGCCGCCGAGGCGATCGCGCTGGCCGGCTACTTCAATGCCGGGCAGGACTGCACCGCCGCCACCCGGGTGCTGGCCGGGCCGGGCATCCACGACGAGTTCGTCGCCGCGCTGACCGAGCAGGCCAAGAACACCAAGACCGGGGCGCCGGACGACGAGGACGTGCTGTACGGCCCGCTGAACAACCCGACCCAGATGGATCGGGTGGCCGGTTTCATCGACCGGCTGCCCGACCACGCGTCGGTGCCGATCGGCGGCAGCCGGGTGGGGGACCGCGGCTTCTTCTACGCCCCGACCGTGGTCGCCGAGCTGCTCCAGGACGACGAGATCGTGCAGAACGAGGTGTTCGGCCCGGTGATCACCGTGCAGCGGTTCACCGACGAGGACACCGCGCTTGCCTGGGCCAACGGGGTCAAGTACGGCCTGGCCTCCTCGGTCTGGACCCGCGATCACGGCCGCGCGATGCGGATGGCCAAGAAGCTGGACTTCGGTTGCGTGTGGGTGAACACCCACATCCCGATCGTGGCCGAGATGCCGCACGGCGGGTTCAAGCACTCCGGCTACGGCAAGGACTTGTCGCTGTACTCGCTGGAGGAGTACACCCGGGTCAAGCACGTGATGCACAACATCGACAGCTAGGCGCGGGTCCTTCCCGATCATTACCGGTGGTTTGCGCAGACAAACCACCCAAACTGGGTGATCATTTGCTCAGAACGCCGGTAATGATCGGGATTGTGGGGGAGTTAGGTCGACCGGACCGAGTCGAGCGCGAGCAGCGCGACGTGCAGGGACAGCCGGGACTCCACCGAGTCCAGGTCCACCCCGAGGATCCGCTCGATCCGGTGCAGCCGCTCGTAGAACGACGGCCGGGACAGATGCGCGGCGGCCGCGGCCGCCGACTTGTTGCCGCCGTGCTCCAGGTAGACCGCGAGCGCCTCGGTGAGATTGGTCCCGTGCCGCGCGTCGTGCGCGAGCAAGGGGCCGAGCTCGCGCTCCACGTAGGTCTGCACCCTGGCGTCCTCGCGCAACAGGTGCAGCAGACCGCGTAGCCGCACATCGAGCAGCCGGTACCAGGCCCGGCGCGGGGTCTCGTGCCGGGCCGCGTCGGCGACCTGGCCGGCCTCGACCAGGGTGCGCCTGGCGTCCCTAGCCCCCTCGACCGCGGAGCCGACTCCGATGATCACGTCGCTCGGTCCCGGCCCGGCCGACACCTTGCGGACCGCCTCGGCCAGCTCGTCCAGCGCGGCGTCCTCGGCCGCGCGCCGATCCAGCGACAGCAGCACGCCGAGGCTGGCCTCGTCGATCGCGCCCACCAGCGCAATAAGCCGGGCGGTACGCAACGCCGAACCGACCCGCTCGCCGACGTCACGCAGCCTGGCTTGCGCCTCAAGGCC
>JAKEEW010000043.1 GCA_022616375.1 Sporichthyaceae bacterium | reverse complement strand
CCTGCCAGGGGAACGCGCGGGGGATCCCACATCCTGCCGGGGTCAGTTCGCCGGTTGATGGACTATGCCGCTGATCGATGTCCGTCCGCATTACCTGGCGACCGGCGAACATCGCACCCTCCTGACTGCGCTCGCCATCGGTGGGCTGGTCAGCCTCACCGTAGCCCTGAGATTCGGTGGCCCGGTTCTCGCACAGCCCAACACCTGGTCGCAGGGGCCGCCGGTCCCGACCTCCCGTTCAGAGGTCGCGGTCGCGGAGGTCGGTGGGCAGTTGTACGTCGTCGGCGGCGGCTACCGGCTCGCCCAGCCGACGAACGAGGCGTACGACCCGGCTGTCGGGTCCTGGTCGAGCCGCGCGCCGATGCCGCGCCCGCTCAACCACACCGGCGCGGCCGCGCTCCATGACAAGCTGTACGTTTTCGGTGGTTTCGACGCCGCCGGGCGCCCCACCGACGCCGCGCTGGAATACGATCCCGCGGCCGACAACTGGCGCGTGCTGGCGCCCCTGCCGTCACCACGCGGCTCGCCGGGCGTAGCCGTCCTCGACGGGGCGATCTACGTGGTTGGCGGGCTCGCCGCCCGCAACACGCCGGTGACCGAGGTGTACGACCCGGCGACCGGTTCCTGGTGGACCGCCGCTCCGCTCAGCGTGGGGCGCGACCACTTTGCCCTCGTCAGCGCAGGCGGCCGGCTGTACGCGATCGGCGGCCGGATCGGCAGCTTCGCCAGGAACCTGGACACGGTCGAGGTTTACGATCCGGTGACCGATGCTTGGACGTTCGGCTCGCCGCTGCCCCGAGCACGGGGCGGTATTGCCGGGACGGCGCTCGACGGGCGCATCTACGTGTTCGGGGGCGAGGAGCCCAGCCAGACCTACGGCGACGTGTTCGTACACGACCCGGCGGCCGACAGTTGGAGCGAGCTGTCGCCGATGCCCACCCCGCGACACGGGCACGGCGCGGCGACGTTTGGCGGGCTGATCCACGTGCTGGGCGGCGGCATCCTGCCGGGCGGCTCGGGTGAGACCGATGCCCACGAGATCCTGGCGCCCTGATCGGGCCGGCGGGGTGGCGGCCATGCGCGGCTCGATCTCGGCGGAAAGATAGCCCCTTTTTGGCCCGTTCGCGGGGCGGTGGGCCATGCCACGGCACGGCTCGCGCGTGCTTCATTTACCGGCTGGCCTCGGCCGGCCGCTCGCGGCCGAACGCGATTCATACAGGTTACCGCCGTCGCCCTGCCGTGCGAGGTGTCCCGATGCGCGTCCCCGCCGTCACGATCGTAGCGCTTCTCGGCGTCGTACTGGCGGCCTGCACGCCGTCGGCGCCGGCCGCCCCGGCTCCGCCCGCGGCCACCGCGGTCCCGCTGCCGACCGCCGCTCCGGCGACCCCGGTGGCGCCGGCCGGCGTGCAGCCGCCGCCGGCCAAGCCGGCGGCGGCCCCTGGCGTCGCGGCGCAAGCCTCGGCAAAGCTCCTACGGGTGGGCACGACCCAGGACGAGGGCACCCTGACCCCGTACACGTACGTGAGCGGCTATCCGGGCTGGAACATGCTCAACCTGGTGTACGACACGCTGGTGTTCCTGGACCTCGACAACAATCCGGGCCCGGGCCTGGCGACCGCGTTCAAGGGCAGCGATGACGCGAAGATCTGGTCCGTGACGGTGCGCGACGGGGTCAAATGGCACGATGGGCAGCCGTTCAGCGGCGAGGACGTCAAGTTCAGCTTCGAGTTCGCGGCACAGCACACCCATTCTCGTTGGACCGGGCCAGCGAAGAACATCGAGCGGATCGAGGTTCAGGGCGCCACCGTCACGTTCATCCTCAAGCAGCCGGTGCCCGGCTTCGCCGTCCAGCCGCTCGGGGACATGCCAATCTTCCCGAAGCACCTCTGGCAGGGGGTGACCGACCCCCGAGCGTTCGACAAGTCGATCGGGACCGGGCCGTACCGGCTCGTCGAGCGTCAGCCGGACCAGTTCTACCGATTCCAGGCGAATGCCGAGTACTTCATGGGACGGCCGCCGGTCGAGGAGCTGGTGATGCCGGTGATCAAGGAGCCGAGCACGACCTTCGCCGCCCTCCGAGCCGGCGAGATCGACGCCACGGTCCGGCCCGTCCCGCCGGAGTCGATCAAGGAGTTCGCCGGCCAGCCGGAGTTCCAGGTCGCCAGCGGCCCCGGGTTCGCGAGCACCCTGCTCCAGTTCAATGCCGAGCGGCCGCCCTTCGATCGCCGCGAGCTGCGCCAGGCGATCGACCTCCTAATCGACAAGCAGATGCTGGTCGACACGCTCCTGCTCGGGTTGGGCACGGTCGGCAACCCCGGCTACCTCCACCCGGCCTCGCCGCTCCATGACCCGTCGCTGAAGGCCAGCTTCGATCCGAGCAGGGCGCGGGCGTTGCTGGACGGTCTCGGCTTCGCCGACACCAACGGCGATGGTGTGCGCGAGGCCGCCGGCCGACCGATGGAGTACACCATCCTGGCAGGATCCAGTCAGCCGCTCCGGCTGCGCGCGGCCGAGCTGATCGGGGCGGCGCTCAAGGAGGCTGGAATCCGGATCACCGTCAGGCCGCTCGACCCGACGGCGGTCACCGCGCTGGTCTGGAAGAACTTCGACGTCACCCAACCGCGTGACTACGAGATGAGCATGTTCGGCTGGTCGCCGCCGGTCATGATCCACCCGGACGCGCTCGGCCGACTGGTCCATTCGAAGCCCGACCGCGGTCCGATCAACATTGGCGGCTATCGCGACCCGGAGGCGGACCGGCTGTCCGACGAGCTGG
>JAKEEW010000369.1 GCA_022616375.1 Sporichthyaceae bacterium | reverse complement strand
GTGGCCGTTTGTCAATACCGCTTATTCGTCCTTGACCCATCTGGTGCTCGAGGATCTCGTCGACGAGATCGGCCTGCGCTGAGCATCACCGAACCCCCCCCCGCATGCGAGCCTGAGGCTCACAGCGGGGGGGCGGGAACGGGGGCGGCTTTTCGGCTGTCAGCGTGCGGGTGTTCAGCCGGCCGGTTGGATCCAGTCCACCAGGAACAGCGCGACGCGGCGATCACCGACCTGGAACATGCTGTACGGCAACGCGGCCGACGAGCACGACTCGGCCGGGCACGGCCCGAGATAGGTCGCTTCAACGCGCCGGTCGTCACCCGGTACTTGGATCACATACTCTTGCCCGGCCACCAGCGGGGCCGGCTCCGGGCTGGCAGTCCAGCGCCCAGCCACGAACACGCCCACGACCACGGCCGAGGCCGCCAGCAGCGGCGCCAGCGACCGCACCCACCGGCGGGCCGGCCCGCTCTCGCGCGTGTCGTGGTTGTGGGTCGCCTGGCTCGGCGCGACCGTCCCAAGCTGGTGTGTCATGTCCCCTCCCCAGTTTCAACCGAAGGTGTGGTCGGGTGATCTAGTATTCGCTGATCATGTTGATGAACGGCGGGTCGGGCTGCTGGGCCTGCCAGCCGGGGCAGGGGAAGGCGCATCCGCAGAGCAGGCACCAACCGGGCCGGGCCGGGTCCTGGGCATGAGCCGCATCGTCGTCGGGAGGTTCGCTCACACTCCCGGACGCTAGACCCAACGCGGCTATACGTCTACCAACGTAGGGGAATGAGGCCCGACGACCAGCGACGTTTATGGTGCCGCCGTGATCGACCACGACGCGCCGACCCCGGTGTACGTCCAGATCGGGCAGATCATCGCCGAGCGGATCCGCTCCGGCGAACTCGCACCGGGCCGGCCGGTCCCGTCGGAGAAGTCCATGGTGCAGGAGTTCGGGGTGGCCCGCGACACCGCACGCCGCGCGGTCGCCTGGCTGCGGGCCGAAGGGCTGGTGTACACGGTGGCGCAGCGGGGCAGCTACGTGCGCGAGGGCTAAGCTCATACCGATCTCACCGCATCCCCGAGCGCCTGGTCGGCGACCTTGGTGTAGCGGATGGTGGTGCCCGGGTCGGCATGCCCGAGCAGGACCTGCACGGCGGCCAGGTTCCCGGTGCCGCGCAACGCCCTGGTGGCGAACCGGTGCCGCAGGGTGTGCACGGTCCAGCCCGGGCCGAGCAGCCGGCTGGCCGCGCAGCCGACCGCGTTGGGCGACAGATGCCCGCCGGACTGGCCGGGGAACAGCCACACCTGGCCCCCGGCGGTGTACCGGTAGCCGCTGCCGGTCCGGCCGCGGCGACGCGATCGCTCGGCCCGCAGTGCGTCGTCGAGCTTGGGATGTAGGGGTACGACCCGCACCCGGCCGCCCTTGCCGTGCACCCGCAGTGTGCCGGCAGTGATGTCGGCCCAGCGTAGCCCGGCGATCTCCGCACGGCGCAGCCCCGCGTATGCGGCCAGGAGCAGGATGAGCCGGTTGCGGTCAGTGGCCGTTGCGAGTGCCCGGTCGAGGACATCGTCGGGACACGGCCGCGGCGGCGGCTCGGTCGTGCGCACCGAGGGCAGCGTGGCCGTGGGGTTACGCCGGGACGCGCCGCTGGTCTTGGCCCAGCCGTAGAAGGATCGCAGCGTGGTCCGGTAGGACAGCCGGGTCTGCGGCTGCCAGTCGTGCCCGGACGTCCAGCCGACCAGGTCGGCGGTGTTCAGCGACCAGGGTGAGCGGCGGCCGAACGCCTCGGCTAGGCGGCCGAGCTGGAAGCGGCGCAGCTCGATCGTGCTGGGGCTACACCCGGCAGCGCGCATCCACGCTGTCCAGGCGTCGATGGCCGCGACCCAGGTCGCGAGGTGGCTCCCCCACAGATGCATCGGCTCGACGCAACGGTCCTCTCCCCCGAGACTCGTCGTCGCAGTCTCGACAACTATCGCCTTCACGTCCCGCTCACGCCCCGGTGGCGGGAAGCCGTCAGCACGGCGGCGGTTCCGGTCCGGATGTTCTTACGCAAAGCGTGTATCTCGGGCTTGGTCAGCCCCATGGTGTCGCTGCGCTCGTTGTGCCAACTATGCCGTT
>JAKEEW010000042.1 GCA_022616375.1 Sporichthyaceae bacterium | reverse complement strand
GGTCTGCAGCCGGTTGCGGCCGGCGGTCGCGGTCCGCTCCTCGACTAACCGGCCGGCGTCGATCGCGTCCTGCACCGAGCCGACCACCAGGCGCACCCCGAGCTCGGCTACCCGCTGGTCACGGAACTCGATCACTTCGGGGAAGTTGTGCCCGGTGTCGATGTGCACGATCGGGAACGGGATCGCGGCCGGCCAGAACGCCTTGCCGGCCAGGTGCAGCATGACCGCGGAGTCCTTGCCGCCGGAGAACAGCAAGGCGGGTCGCTCGAACTCGGCGGCGACTTCCCGGAAAACGTGGATCGATTCGGCTTCGAGCGCGGCGAGTTGGGATAGCCGGTAGTCAGTACGCACCGTTGCCCTTCGCCACTACGAACACCGTCTTCCACAAGATCATTGCATCCAGCGCCAGGGACCAGTTCTCCACGTAGCGCAGGTCCAAGCGTACCGAATCCTCCCAGGACAGGTCGGACCGGCCACTGATCTGCCAGAGCCCGGTCAGCCCGGGCTTGACCACCAGCCGGCGGCGGGCGTCGATCCCGTACCGCTGGACCTCCTCCGGCAGCGGCGGTCGCGGCCCCACCAGGGACATGTGCCCGAACAGCACGTTGAGCAGCTGGGGCAGCTCGTCCAGGGAGTACTTGCGCAGGATCGCGCCGACCCGGGTGATCCGCGGATCATCATCGATCTTGAACAGCGGTCCCTCGGAGTGCTTGTTCAGGTGATCGAGCTCGGCCCGCAACTCCTCGGCGTTGTTGACCATGGTGCGGAACTTGTAGATCAGGAACTCCTCGCCGAAGCGGCCGTACCTGGTCTGCCGGAACAGCACCGGACCAGGGCTGGTCAGCTTCACCAGCGACGCGATCAGGATCAGCAGCGGGGAGAGCACGAACAGCAGCAGCGCCGAGCCGATCCGGTCGAACGCCGCCTTGGCCACCCGCCGGCCGCCGGTGAGCCGCGGATGCTCGACGTGCATCAGCGGGAGTCCGGCTGCCGGGCGGATCGAGATCCGCGGTCCGGCCACCTCGACCAGCGTCGGCGCGACCAGGATGTCGGTGCCGAACTGCTCGAGCTCCCAGGACAGCCGGCGCAACCGCGGACCGTCCATCTCCGGACAGGTCAGCACGGCGACGGTGTCGGCGCGGTGCTTGCGCACCGTGGCGGCTACCCCGTCGAAGTTGCCGCCGACCGGAACCTCGAGCGCATCCAGCCCGTCCCGGTCCGCGCCGGCCGGCAGGCACGCCCCGACTACCTGGTAGCCGTGGTAGGGCTCGCGGCGTAACTGCTGGACCAGGTCGGCGACCGCGAGGGCCTGGCCGACCACGACAACGCGTTGCTGGCAGCGACCGCGGGCCCGGAGCCGGTGCAGCTGCTTGCGCACTACGTACCGCCCGACCAGGGTGATTGCGGTGGTGACCGGTAATGCGACCAGGATGTAGCCGCGGGCCAGCTCGAGCTTGAAGGCCCAGGAGAAGGTACCGACAATCGCGACCAGCCAGACCGCGCCGGTCATCACCCGGCGGAACTCCTCGGATCCGATGCCGAGGTAGCGAAACTCGTAAGCCCGGTTCGCCCCGACGGTCGCCACCCACACCGTGGGCAGGAGCATCGTCAGGAATGTGTAGAGCCGCGGCTGCTCGCCACCGGAGAACCGGACGGTGTAAGCGAAGAGCCCGGCTGCCCAGGCCGAGCAGGCATCCGCGACGACTAACGCCGCGATATAGCGGCGGTCCCAGCTGCGAGTTAGCGGTCGGGTCGGCGCCCCCAGCGCCCATCCGGCGGTACCAGCCCGCGCAACATCAATACTCACGCCACCCCCGGCACTACACGCGTATCAGCGACCATCGATCCGCCCGTAGACGGGGTCGACAACGCCGAGACTCCCCTCGTCGCCCCTCTTGTGCGACCGGCCCTGCCGGCCGGTTCACACCGAACTCGAATACTAAGGCGCAACCGCGCGACGCGTAAGTGTCTATCGCATGACGAAACGGTCTCGGGCCTTCTTCTCATCCCGTATCCGCCCAGGTCACCTGGGTTTCCGAGGCCCCAAGGAATTTTGCCAGCCGGTCCGCCTCGGCGGCCGCCGCAGTGCGAACCCAGGCCGGCTGCCGGCCGAACGGCTCGACCGCAACGGTGACCGTGTCCCCCTTGTGCTCGTACTGCCAGATGCCGGCCAGTAGCCCGTCCACCACCAGCACCGGGGAGACCCAACCCTGCGGTCGATGCACCCGGGGCCGCAGCGTGGGGTCGGGGAGCAGCCGATCCGAATGCCCGGTGATCCCGATGACGTAGGGGTCGAACGCGGGCAGCAGCCGGACCGCCTTGCTGGGCTTGGCGTGGGCCAGCTCGTCCCGGTCGGCGGCAAGCAGCCAGCGCGGTTCGCCGGCCACCTTGATCTCGGTCACCTCGTCGCCGAGCTCGCGGATCCGCTTGCCGGCCTGGCTGTCCGGGATCGCCCACCAGCGGGCGAAGTCCGACCGGGTGGACGGGCCGTACACGCGCAGGTATCGGCGCAGCATGTCCAGCACTGCCTGATCGGCCCGGTCCGCGGCCTGCGGGTCGGCGTCGGCCGCGGTCGAATCGGTAATCTCGGTCAGCTTCGGCACCCACCGGTCGGGCCGGGCGAACCGCACCCGCCGCTCGCCGCTGCCTGCGAAGCACAGCGCGCCCCGGAACGAGGCCGGTTTGAGCAGCGGACCCCAACTCCCGGTCAGCTGCTCGGCCCGTTGCGGGATGCCGAGGTGCTCGGCCACCCGGGCCGCTACCTCCTCGCGGGTCAGCGGGCCCTTGTCCAGCACCACCCGGATTGCCGCCACGATCTCGGTGATCTCGTCCGCGTCGACGCCGAAGTAGCGCTTGAACGCGGCCGAATTGAAGTGCCGGTAGGTGCTCAGCGCGGCCTGCAGCTGCGGATATCCGGCACTGGAGATCAGATGCAGGGTGCCGCGCATGGCCCACAGTTTCACCAGAGCGCGGCTGTCCCAGAGCGCGGTCTGGATGTCCTCGCGGCCGAGCCGGTCGACCCGCGCCCAGGCCGAGAACTCGGCCGATGACATGAGCTGTGCGTGCAGCCCGCAGATATCTTCCACGATGTCCAGCGAGGCCTTCGGTGGAACCCGCTTCACCAAGTGATTGCGGTTCATCCGCCAGGCCGCGACTTGCTTCCAACTCAGCTCAGTCACCCGCCAACCCTACGGATTCCCGCGTCGAGCACATCCGAGGGTCCCACCGCGAGTTGATCGATCAACTGTCACGACACGCGAAGACACGCCGCTGAAATGTCTCCGAACCGTCAGTCGATCGATCGCGAACGGCCAGTCGACGCCGCGATGCGACATCCACATCCCGTCGGGTGTCCACAGATCTGGGAGTCGTCCTGCGGAAGCCGGCCCGCTCGCCCGATCGTGACCGTCGTGAACGGGGAGCTGGAAACCTTGCTTCGCGGCAACGGCGGCGTCGTCGAGCGCTCGGTTGCCGAGCAGGTGGTCAGTTCCTCGGCAATCAGCTACGCGCTCCGCACCGGCCGGGTTATCGCCGCATTTCCCCGTGTCCTGCTGCTAACTGACGCGATCCACCCGGCCACGCGTGCCAGAGCGGCCTTGCTGTCGGTCGGACCTGATGCGGCGCTGAGCCACCTGACCGCCCTGTTCGTCTGGGGCGTCGCCCCGCACCACGGCGAGCGGATTCACGTGACCACCGCACCTGACCGACGGATCCGGATCAGAGGCGTGGTGGCGCATCACCGCGCCGGTTTTCGGGCCGAACCGCCTCAGGTCGTGGTGCGGCAAGAGCTCCCGATCACCGGACTGGACCAGACCCTGATCGACTGTTGGCCGCTACTACCTGGCCCGGACCGCCGAGCAGCGATCATCGCGGCCGCGGCCGAGCGGCAGACCACACCGCAACGGCTCCGTGCCATCGTGAACGCGACCGAGCGGCTCGCCGGCCGGGCATCGCTGTACGTCCTGCTCGACCGGCTGGAGGCGGGCTGTCGCAGCGAGCTCGAACTGTGGGGATACGACAAGATCTTTACTGGCTCTGGCATGCCAGAGTTCCACCGGCAGTACCCGGTCAGGATCCACAACCGCACGGCCTACCTGGACGTCTACGCCGAGCCCGAACGCACGAACTTCGAGCTCGACGGTGACGCCTACCACCGCGGGAAAGTCCGGCGCGAGCAAGATCTCCGGCGCGATTCCGCACTGGCCGCGTTAGGGATCGTGGTCGTGCGCTTCACCCACGACCGGCTGACTACCGAACCAGATGCGGTGCGCCACGACGTGTTGCGGATTCTCGCGGCCAGGCGCGTGCAGGGACCGCTACCGCACCTGGGGTAGGCGGGTGCCGATGGCTACGCCGCAGAGCTGATCGATAGTGCCGTCGCGGGTACGACGCCAAGCCGCACTCCTCCGGCGAGCCTGGAGGAGGTTCGAAGCAACTGGAGGTAGCGATGTTGGCAACGGTTCAGCAGCTGGCGGCCGGCACGTCCGAGCACTGGGGTCCGGGCGGCTGGTGGTGGATCTTCCCGCTGTTCTGGCTCGCGTTCTGGGTGATCGTGATCACGTTCATCGCCACCCGCTGGCGGCGTGGCGGCCGACCGTGGGGTCACTCGGCTGAGAGCGTGCTAGCCGAGAGGTACGCCCGTGGCGAGATCAGCGTCGAGGAGTACCACGAGCGCCGCGACGTGCTCAGGAGATCGCGGTAACGGCCACAGTCAAGGCCACCGCAAGCAAGAAAGGCCCGCCCGGTGCCCCGAACGGGGTGCCGGGCGGGCCTGCTACTGCCGGTCTAGGTCCAATACCGTTCAGTTAAGATGACAGTGGTGTAGTTTGGGGCTGTGCCGCGGGCGGGTTGGAGGAAGCCGGAGTCGGATCGCCGGTTGTCGGATC
>JAKEEW010000368.1 GCA_022616375.1 Sporichthyaceae bacterium | reverse complement strand
GATGCCGGGCTCGGATGCTGTGACTAGGTCGCCGGTGTCGGTCTAGCCGACGAGCTGGTCGAAGTCGCCGTCCTTGGCGCCTGTGATGAACGCCACCATCTCGTCGTGGGTGTAGATCAGCGTCGGGCCACTGGGGTGCCGGGAGTTCCGTACGGCGACCTGGCCATCGGACAGCCGCGCCAGCTCGACACAGTTGCCCTGGGAGTTGCTGGCTCGGCTCTTGACCCAGCGGGCGGTGCGCAGCTCTGTGATCTGCGGATCGTCGGGAATGCGCTGCATCGGTATCTCCTGAGGAGTCGTCTGGGAGGTAGGTCTCCACCCGAGGGGCGACTTGCGCACGCAACATCTGCATGTGCATTTGGGCTTGCATCCGCATATGACGATGGGCATGCTAGCGCATATGCATCTACGGCGCATCTTGTATGCATTCGCGGAGATTGCAGCATGAGCAACAACGCGCACGCGATCCGATCCAGCGGCGCGCACGCCGTGCTGGCCCGGCTCGACCGAGATGTCTGGTGCGCCCGCGGACCGGTTGCCCTCATGCGGGCCCGGTTAGTCGCGCTCGGCATTCCCACGGACTACCTTCCCGACACGCCGCTGCTGCGGCTGCGTGAGACCGACGCTGAGCTGCGGGACCTCGCCTGCGTACCGGACCGGCACGACGACGACACCCTGTGGTGGGCGTGGCTGCACCCGGGACCGCGAGCCGGTGCGCCACCAGAGCTGGAGTTCATCTGCCGGGCCACCGACCCGGACTCCGCCGAACACATCGTGCGTTTGCTGCGGGCGCAATAAGGGATATAACAGTCTGAGATGCATATGCATTCGGGCTTGCATCTGCATGTGATGGTGGGCATGCTACGCACGGGAAGGTTCGCCCCGACCGGTGACAGATAACTGCGGCGCGGTAAGGCAGTGATGACAGCACACCCGACGACGTGGATCGCCCAGCATGCGATCGACCCGCTGGGCGGCGGGGGTGTCATCGTTTCGGCGCTCGAGCAGGCCGAGTTGCTGTGTCAGCGGTGGCCCACCAGACCCGGGCCGCCGAACATCAGCCAACGCCGGACGCCAAGCACAGCGACCTGTGCGCTGCGCCCGGACGCCGCATCGGTCGGCACCGCACGAGAGTTCGCCAAGGCCACTCTGGCCGACTGGCGAATCGGACAGTTATCCGACGACGTAGCCGTGGTGGTTTCCGAGCTGGTAACCAACGCATTGTGCCACGCGCTCGCCGTCGACCTCGACCAGACCGGCCGGCATCCACAGCGGTCCTCGTCCGATCGGCCCACACCCGACCTGCCCCGATCCGAGCGACCCAAGCCGCCACCCTGGGTACAGCTCAGCCTGCTCGGCACCGGCTACCAACTGCTGTGCGCGGTGCGCGATCCCAGCAACCAACCGCCGATCCGGATCCCGCCGGACTACGTCCTGCAAACCGGCCGCGGCCTACACCTGGTGGACTCGTTCAGCCAAGCCTGGGGCTGGGCGCCGGTACGACCGGTCGGCAAGGTGGTCTGGGCGGTGTTCCCCACCCCCGCGTAGGTACCCCGGACCCGCCGCTCCCGGCGCGAGCGGTGGTTCCTGGCCCGGATGGCCCGGCTAGGTCTCCTGCAGGATCTGCTTGAGTAGTGTCGCGGTCCGATCCGGCTGCACGCTCTGGGCGCACATCCGCTCCATCGCATCCAGGTAGAGGTCGACGTCCTCGGCCTTGTCCAAGTACAACGCGCTACTCAGCTGCTCGATGTACACGACGTCGGTGAGATCGGGTTCGGCGAAGCGCAAGATGGAGAATGGGCCGCTCTCGCCCGCGTGTCCGCCGAACCGGAACGGCATCACCTGGATCGTGATGTTGGGCCGCCTCGCGCACGCAATCAGATGCTCGAGCTGCGCTCGCATGACCGCGGACCCGCCGATCGGGCGGCGCAGCACCGCCTCGTCCACCACCGCCCACAGCCGCGGCGGGTCGGGCCGGGCGAGTAGGCGTTGGCGGGTCATCCGGGCGTCGATTCGGCGCTCGAGCTCGTCGCTCAGCTCGTCTGGCTGTCCGCGTTGGGCTACCGCCCTGGCGTAGTCCTCGGTCTGCAGCAGCCCGGGAACGAACTGGACCTCGTAGGTCCTGATCAGCGACGCGGCGCCTTCCAGACCGACGTAGACCTGGAACCAGCTGGGCAGCACGTCGCTGTAGGTGTGCCACCAGCCTGGCGTGTTGGCCTCGCGGGCCAGCGCCAACAGGGTCTCCCGCTCGCTGTCGTCGGTGACGCCGTAGAGCGTGAGCAGGTCGACGACGTCGCGCTCTTTGAAGCCGACCCGACCCAGCTCGAGCCGGCTCATCTTCGACTCCGAGGCGCGGATTGTGTAGCCGGCGGTTCGGCGGGACACCCCGGCCGCCTCGCGCAGCCGCTTCAACTGAACGCCGAGCAGTATTCGGCGGACAGTCGACCCGCGTTCCGGCTGCGCCTCGGTCACACCCGCGTTCCCTCCTGTGCGTAGGTCAGCGCACCATCTTGCCACCATGTCCGGTTGTCAACGGTCTGCCAAGACCGTCCGGGCAAGCCGGCAGCTGGGTCCACTGAGCTCACGTCGCCCCCCACCGATGAGTTCAGGCCGTCGCGGACGTTTGATCTCCAGGGAGCCAGCTGACCGACGGAGGTTCGAATGACCGGTAGCGAGACGATGCTCACGGCGAACGGCGTGGAGCTGTGCGTGCAGACGTTCGGCGACGCCGCGGACCCGGCGATCCTGCTCATCCACGGTGCATCCGCCTCGATGCTGTGGTGGGACCAGGGGCTGTGCGAGCGGATCGCCGCCGCGGGCCGCTACGTGATCCGGTTCGACAATCGTGACACCGGCAGGTCCACGAGCTACCCACCGGGCCGGCCGGGCTACTCGCTGCGCGACATGGCCGACGACGCGGTCGGGATCTTGGACGCCCTGGGTATCGCTCGGGCCCATCTGGTCGGCCGGTCGATGGCCGGCGGGATCGCGGGGCTGGCCGCGTTGCGCCACCCGGCTCGGGTGGCCTCCCTCACGCTGGTGTCTACGACGCCGGGCGGATCGGACCTGCCGCCGATGTCGGCGGACTTCACCGCCTACGTCGCCACGGCCGGCCCGGACCCGTCGGACGGCGACGCGGTGGTGGCGTTCATCGTCGGGCTCATGAAGGCGTACTCGGGTGGATCGGAGTACTTCGACCCGGACGTGGTGCGGGCCCTCGCCGAGCAGGATCTGGCGCGGACCCGCAACGTCGCCTCCTGCCTGATCAATCACTTCGTCATCGACCTGGGCGAGCCGGGCACCTACCGGCTGGGCGACATCGACGTTGCGACCTTGGTGATCCACGGCGAACGGGATCCGGTGTTCCCACTCGACCACGCCTTTGCGCTGCAGCGGCAGATCCGTGGCGCGGAGCTGCTGGTCTTGAGCGGTGCCGGGCATGAGCTCCCGGCACCGCTGTGGGACACCGTCGTGCCGGCGCTGATCGGCCACACGGCTTCGGCCGAACGCGCTGTCCATGGCCTGGACGACACTAGAAGACGGTGAACATTCCGTTCTCGGCACCGCCGGGCCCGCAGTCCTTGGTCGAGGTGCCGTTCCCGGTGACCGGCGAGCCCTCCAGGAATGTGATGCCGAACATGGTTATGCAGATGGCGGTGATGCCCCAGGTCTGACTCGGCGGCCGGTTCGTACAGGTCATCGAGATGATGTCGTCGGAAGACTTCGCCATGGAGCAGTCCTCCGGGATCTGGGTGCCGTCCCAGATCGTGCCCAACCCGGTATCGCTGATGTTGGCGGCCGGGCTCGAACTGATCATCCGGGCGGTGTAGGTCTCGGTGGGCTCGCCAAAGCCGTCGAACACGATCGGCACCGAGAAGAAGGTCTGCACCTGTCCGGCCGGGATCGTTACCGATCCGGATGTCGGGCCGGTGAAGTCCTGGCCGGCCACGGCGGTGCCGTTGACGAGCTGCCACCCGATGGTGATCGGGAACCCGCGGGCCTTCAGGTCGGCGATCCGGATCGTGAAGTACGCCGTGTTGGCACCGGTGGTGCACGGGCCGGCGCCATCGGGGCAGACGTGATGACCTTCCCAGTCGGTCCGGTCGAACAGCGTCAGTGTGATGGGACGCGCCGCATTCGCGGTCGGGACCAGGCCCGTTGCGCATAAGGCGGCAATCGTCGCGACGATAGCCAAGCGATGGATCGACTTCATGCCCCGCACGATGCCATCCGGGCGTGCCGCAGCAGCGGGATTCCGAACACACCCGAACAACGGCGAACGGATGCCACCGGTGGCCGGCGTGCGCCGCTGCGCTATGAGCAGGGTGCGGTGAACGGACCCAGGTTGCGGGTTGCGGTGGTGAACGCGCAACCGTAGCTCGGACTGGCCACGACGGCCGGGTCGAGCACCACGTCGCCGGCCGGACGCACTCCGCCTTCTACCCACAGAACCAGGTCGGCGAAGCCGCGCACCATCTCCGCCGCGGTGAACGTGCAATGTCCGACGTCCCGGATCGCGCGTTGCACCAGCAGATCGGAGCGACCATTGGCGGCTACCCGCGCCGCATAGATCTGCTCCATCGAGAACGGCACGAACAGGTCGCCGATGGTGTGCAGGGTCAGCACCGGCACCGAGGGCGTGCCGTTGACGACCGGTACGTTGGCGACGCCGTGCTCGACCCGCCCGGCGGGTTCCGGTGCGACGCGCACCACCGTGTCGTTGAGCGCCTGCTCGGCCGGGCTGAGCGCCGGATCGGTGTCGAACTGGTAGATCGCGTCGGTGTTGTCGACCACCACCCCGGGCGAACGCGGCACGGTTCCGTCCAGTGAGCCGAACTGAAGCAGGAAGCTGGCCCAGGACACCCACGCCGCGTCGAACAGGGGCCGTTCGCCGCCGGATCGCAGCTCGGTCATCGCCTTGAGATTCTGGCCGTTGCCGGTCAGGCCGTTCGGCCAGGCCGCGGCCAGCGTGCCGGTGATCTGCGGAACCGCCTGTGCCCACGCGGCCGGATCCGGCGGGAACGTGGTCGGGACACCGGCCAGTGCGGCCGCGACCAGGTTGTAGTCGAGGAAGAGGTCGAACAGTTCGTGGTCGCCCAGGACGCCGCAGATCGGCATCGCTCCGGCGTAGGTGTTGGGGTACTGCTCGATCGCGGCGGCCGTGATGTGCCCGCCCATGGACCCACCGGTGAGGTAGACCAGATCGGGTTTACCGACGATGCCGTTGAACCGCTCGGTCAGCACATGGGTGTCCTTCACACCCTGCGCCACGTCGTAGTCGTTGCGCGAGAAGCTCGAGGCGGCCAGGCGTAGCCGTTGGCGATCAGGTAGGCACGCAGCGGGTGGACGTCCACGGTCAGCTCAAGCGTGGCTCCCCGGAAGCCGTGTGCCCACATGACCAGTCGGCCGTTCCAGTTTCGGGGGACCTCGATCCGGTAGCCGGCACCGTTGTGGATGCCCCAGTATCGGTCCGTCACCAGGCCGGGCAGCGCATCGAACGGCAGCTTGGACTCATCGACGAAGTAGCGCGGCGGCGGTTCGGCGGCCGCCGGCCCGGCGGTCCCGGTTGCCGCTGCGACAACCAGTGCGAAAACGGCCATCGACCGGGAGAGTCGCGTCAGCTTCATCCCGCCTCCTCACGACTCGGCGCACCAGGAGGTTTCGGCGCACCCAGGAGGTTAGTGAGCCGACGGCCGTTTTGTCAGGGTTTGTTACTGGTGGGTTTGTGCGCGAACATGCCCGGAGGCCGGATCTGACGATCCGGCCTTCGGGCGGCACCATCTCATGCCAGCGTGCGCACTCAGCTCACAGCCGCGAACGCATTGACCTCCCCTGCGCCGTAGAAGCCGTTCCGGCTTCCGCCACTGCACTCGGCCTGGAACTGGGGCAGCCCGGGCCGCGGGTCGTAGACGCCCGCGGGACAGGGCAGCGCCTCCGAGGTGCCCTCCAGGAACGAGGCCAGCGCGCCCGGTTGCAGGTTCGGGTGCGCCGACAGTGCGAGCGCGGCCACCCCGGCCGCGTGCGGAGCAGCCATCGAGGTGCCCTGCTTGTAGCCCCATCCGTTGACCCGGGTCACCGTGTTGAACGTCGTGGACAGCACGGCGTTCGCGATGGTCGAGACGGTCGGATCAGGCTGCCGAGTGTCACCACCAGGTGCCGATACGTCGACGACGCCCTGTCCGTACGACGAGTAGTAGCTCTTCAGCCGCTGGGTGCCGACCGCGGACACGGTCACCACGCCGGGAGCCTCGGCCGGTAGGTCGAGGCAGGCACCGTTGATCTCGCGGATCTCGACCGGTGAGCTGCCGTCGTTCGGGCTGCTGTCGTCGATGAACTTGTGCTGCAGGTCGACGTTGGAGTTGCCGGCCGACGCGATGTTGAGCACACCCTGGTTCTGGGCGTACCTGATGGCCCGCTGTACGGCCTGCCAGACCGGGCGCTGCCGGGCGTCGTTGCGGCAGTTGAACTCCCACGGGTCGATGAAGTAGCTGTTGTTCGTGATCTGCATGCCGTGGTTGGCGGCCCAGATGAACCCGCACACCGCGGCCTCCGGGTAGATGAAGCCGGCGTCGTTGACCACCTTGACCGATGCGACCTTCACTCCTGGCGCGACGCCGGTCACTCCGACGCCGTTGATCGCAGCGGCGATGGTGCCGGCCACGTGCGTGCCATGGTCAGACGTGGTGGGATTCCAGGCCGCCTCTGACGTGTCGACCACGCCACCCAGGCAGGATGCGCTCTTGTCCTTGGCGATCTGCGAGGCCAGGTCGGGATGCGTGCTGGAGATCCCGCTGTCCAGTACGCCCACCACGATCTCCGGACTGCCGGTGGTCACGGCGTGCGCCTGCGGGACGTCGATCTGCGGCATGTCCCACTGCAGGCCGAACAGCGGCTCACCGGTCGGATCGCCGGTGGCGGCCTGCACGGTCGACTCGACGGTGCCGAGCGTCCCGGACTCGTCCAGCGGGGTGCCCAGCGCCGCGGTCGACGCGACGGCTTCGACGCCTGCCCCGCTGGCGGCCGTCTCGAAGGCCGGGTTCGTGGAGCGAACCACGAGCACACCGATCTGGCTGTAGTTGGCGACCACGGTGCCGCCTGCGGCTGACACTCGGGCGATGGCGTTGCTGGTGGAGTGGCCCTGCGGTGCCAGGACGAGATAAGTGGTCTCTGGGCCGGTGGCCAACGCGGGCGTGGCTAACGCGGCGTTGAGCGTTACGCCGGCGGTCAGCGCCACGGCAGTCATGCCGATCAGCGCCCGGCGCGAAAGTGGTGTCACGTGAAACCCCCATACCTGATTGAAAAGCCCCTGGACCGATGGGTGACACCGGTCCCCCGCACCGTATGTTCTGCGTCACCTTCGGACAACCCTGGATCGCCATATGCGCAACGCCGCCTGGTGGAACGGCAGAGAACGCGGCAGGGTACGCGGGTTCAACGGATCAGGCCCACCGCTCATCGTCGGCGGAACGGGCGACGCAATCTTGCGGATCGCCACGGCGCATGCCGACATCGTGGCGATCGCCGGCGCATATCAGGTGAAGGAGCAGCCACCCGGTACGTTCCGGCTGGCCACCGCGGCAGAGGCCGACGAACGGGTCCGGTTCGCCCGCGACCAGGCCGGTGAGCGGGTCGGCGAGATCGAGTGGCACGTGCTGGTCCAGATGGTGGTAGAGACCGACGACCGACGCGGAACGGCCGAGAAGCTGGGCGCGGAGCTCGGGCCGGAGATGACCGTCGACCAGGCCCTCGAAACGCCGTTCCTGCTGATCGGCACGGTCGACGAAATGGCCGACCAAGTCACCCGCAATCGCGAACGGTACGGATTTAGCTACCTCACGGTCCACGACCCGAACCTGGAGGCGTTCGCGCCGGTCATCCAACGCCTCCGCTCCTGATCGCAATCGCGGTCCCGGCGGCCGGCCAGGTCGAACCGTCAGCGCCAGACGCCGACGATGAACGCGACGAGCACCAGCTTCAGCAACCAGTCGCCGAGGTGGACGGCAGCCAGCTTGCGGGGCACGTTCTCCCAGATCACCGCCCCGGTCCAGAGCACGACCGGGAAGCCGACCCACGCCACCAGCCCGAACAGGACCGCGTCGGGCCACCCGTCGATGTCCATCCGCTCCACGAAGCCGGCCATCACCACGGCGAGCACGAGGCATCGGACCAGCTCAACCAGGATCTTCCAGGCCGGCGGCCGTTCGGTGCCCGCGTAGGCGTCGTGCAATGCGGCGAGCTGGGCGGCGAACACGCTGTACCACGCGAAGCTCACGATGAGTGCCGCCACCGCAGCCACGGCTACGGCGAGGTAATTCAGGTCGGCCATCGCTCGGATCCCTCCGTTCCCGGCTCAACGACATGCGTTGGGCCGGCAGCCTAGACCTTCCTTGGGCCGGTGAGCTGTCCCCTGAGCGCTATTCGTAGCCGAGTACCGGCGCGATCTGGCGGCTGCTGAGCACACGTGCCGGCAGGCTGACCACCAGCGCGTAGAACACGATCGTAGAGCCGGCCACCGCGGCGTACACCGGCGCGGACAGCTGCACCGCGGCCAGGCCGGCGCCGACCGTGTTGAAGATAGTCACGCCCAGCGGGATGCCGATCACGATCGCGAGCAGGCAGCTGGTGAGCTGCGCGACCAGGAACGCGGCCGTGGTCTGGGCCGGGGTGGCGCCGAGGACCCGGATGATGGCGTGGTTGCGGGCGTTGTCGCGAGCGGCGAACGTGGCCGTCACGACCGCGTTGACCGCCGCCAGCGCAAGCAGCACCGTAGCGGCGATGATCGGCGGCGCCTGCGGTCCGCCGTACAGGGTCACGACGGATTGGGCCAGCACCGGCGACAGGGCAGTGCCGACGAGCACGCCGACCACGGTCGCGACCATGGCAAGGCTCACGTATTCCACCAGCAGCACCCAGGTAACCTGGGCCGGCGTCACGCCGACCGCCTTCAACGTGCCGACCTGGCGCAGCTGACCCGCCATCCGACCGGCGACCAGGAGCGCGGCGGTGGCGACCGTCAGCCCGGCCAGCAGCGTGCCGGCGGCCAGGAGCGCAACCGCCAGCGCCCGGATCGGGCTGCCCTGGCTCTCCTCGGCCCGCCGCTCCTGCCAGGAGTGCAGCTCCCACGTCTCCCGCGTGTCGGCGGGCAGGGACGCCGCCACCTGCCGGACGAACGCCTCGGCCTGGCCGGGATCGTGCAGGCGCAGGGCGATCCACCGGAACTCACCCACCGGCCCGGGGTCGCCACTCCCGGGGTCGCCACGCCCGGGGGCGCGCAGGTCGGCGGCGATGGCCTGGTCGGCCCACACCAACGCGGGCTGCTCCTGCGGGTACCGCTGGGTGCTCAACGTCATCGCCGTCCCAAGCACCGGCAGCGGGCGGCCCGCGAGGGTGACGGTGTCGCCGGGCTCGACCTGGAGGGTGGCGGCCAGACCGTCCTCGAGCACGACGCCGGCGCCGGTGCCGGCGCCGAGCCATCGCCCGGACGTCATCGCGGGCTGGTCGACCGCGGAGACCGCGGCCGGGTCGCGCAGCTGCACCCGCAGCTCGACCTGCGCGCCGCCGACTTCGCCGTCCACGACCAGCCCGGTCCACGGTCCACCGGCGGCCGCCACCTCTGGTGCGTCGGCGAGCACGGCGAGCATCGCCTCGGAGCGGGGTTGTGGTCGAACAGCTTGGCGTAGACGTGGAAGCCGTTGGTTGCTTCGGACAGCCGAACGGCCGCGCTGTCGTGGGTCTCCCGAACCGCCAGCGCGAGACTGAGGCAGCTGGTGGCCAGGATCAGCGCCATGAACAGGAGCAGCGCCTGTCCCGGCCGGCGGCGGACGTTCCGCCAGGCGAGACGTGCCACCAGGCGGGTCGAGGACGGCACTACGTGCCCCAGTCCGCAAGCTGGGCGAGCGCGGCCTGACGGGACAGGCCGCCATCCAGCCGGGTGTCCTCGACGATCATTCCGTCACGCATGGCCAGCAGGCGGTCGGCCGTGGCCGCGACCCGGGGATCGTGGGTGACCAGCAGCAGCGTCTGCCGCGCGTCGCGCAGCTCGCCGAAAATGCGCAGGATCTCCCCGGTGGCGTTGCTGTCCAGGTTCCCGGTCGGCTCGTCGGCGAGCACCAGCAGCGGTTCGTTGACCAGCGCCCTGGCCAGGGCGACCCGCTGGCGCTGACCTCCGGACAGCTTGTCGGGCAGGTAGCCGGCGCGGTCGGCCACGTCGAGCCGCTCCAGCAGCTGAGTGGCCCGGCGGCGCGCCGCCCGTGGTGCGAAACCGGCCAGCAACGCGGGCAGTTCGACGTTCTCCACGGCCGAGAGCTCGTCGACCAGGTGATACGCCTGGAAGACGAACCCGATGGTCCGCCGGCGTAACCGGGCCCAGCTCGCCTCCGACAGCCCGTCGACCCGACGGCCGGCCAGCTCGGTGCTTGGACAGACCGCTGGCCCGCACGACGCTGCTCATTGCGAACTCCCTATCCAGCGCTGCTCGCATGCCTCCAGCCAGCGCACGTCGGCCTGCAGGCGCAGCGCGGTGCCTTCCAGGAGCAGGGCCCCGTCGGGCGAGGGCTCTGCCTGGGCCAACTGCTGGATCTCGTGAAGCCGGCGCAGCAACGCGCGGCGCTGCCGGTCGATCAGGGAAATCGGATCGGCCAGACCGGTCGCGGCGGCGGCCACCAGCTTGAGGTGAAACTCGACCGGGGCGGCCTTCGGCCACTGCGAGTCGAGCCACCAGGCGGCGAGCTGGTCGCGACCCGCAGCCGTGACCTCATACACCTTCTTGTCCGGGGCGGCGCTTTGCTCGACCTGGATCCCGCAGATCAGCCCGGCCCGCTCGAGCCGCGCCAGCGTGACATAGATCTGACCCGGGTTGAGGACCTCACCCACCGGACCAAGCGCCTTGGTTAAGCGCTGGCGCAGCTCGTAACCGTGTGCCGGCTCCTTGGCCAGCAAGGCCAGCATCGCTTCACGCACTCTCGGCACCTCTTTCTAGATAACCGTAACCTACATCGGTTATCTAGAGGTCTTCAAGAGCCGTGACTTCGACGCGATGACGGGACGGATCGCCGTCAACCAGCGTGAGCACCGCTGGCCAGCACGACCTGGTCGGCGACGACCCGGCCACCGGTAGCCGTGATCAGCTCGTGGCGCTGCCCGGACTTCAGATCCACCACCCGGCTCTGCTCGAAGATCTGCCCGCCGCGGCCGATCAGATCGGCGGCCAGCGCCAGCAGGTAGCGGCGGGGATGGAACTGCGCCTGGTCGGCGACCCGCACAGCGCCCGCGATGCCGAACGGCAGCCCGCTGTCGGTAACAAACTCCGCAGGTAGACCGGCCCGGCGGGTGGCGTCGGCCTCCGCCCGGATCGGGTCCAACCGGTCAGGCACGGTGACGTAGGTGTAGGCCGCCCGCCGCTCGAAGTCGCAATCGATGCCGAGCTCGCTCACGGTTGCCGCGACCGCCTCGATGGCCTCCTGCTGTGCCTGGGCATACCAGCCGGCGACCTCCTCGCCCAGCGCGGAGGCGAGGTGCGCGTAGATCAACGTGTGCAGGGCGGTGAGCTTGGCGGTGGTATGGCCGGTGGTGCCAGCCGCGACCCGATCCGCCTCGACGACTGCGACTCGCACCCCAAGCCGGGCCAGCTCCCACGCGGTGCACAAGCCTGCGATCCCACCGCCCACCACGGCGACATCGACAGCTACCTCACCGCCGACCGCCGGATGCTCCGTCGGTGGGGTCGAGTCCATCCAGTACGAGGCTGTGATCATCGCACCCGAATACCCATGTTCCACCCAACCACGCGCCGGCCCGCGACTGGCTGTCCGGCGATCAGGTGATCGGCCCTCACTGGGTCGCGATGACGATGCAGCGCCGCAGCTCCTCGACCGCCTCCGGGGCACCCTCGACCATCACCGCGCTGGGCTCGCCGGGGGCCTCCCGGTTCCACACCCAGCGCAGCACCGCCGCGGGTGGGCCGGTAATGGTCGCGTCGGTCGCGTCGTCGCCGGCACCCTCCTCGACGGCGAGCAGCCCGGGACCGGTCCGCACCCGCCAGGCCGCGCCGTCGGTCCGCACCGCAAAGGTGCGCCCCGGCGAATCCGCCAGGATGTCGGCGAAGTAGTCACCCCATTCGGCGACGCTGTAGGCCACGAACACCCTGAGCAGCTCGTCGATGCCGTCGACTGCGAAGTCGGCCGGCACCGGCGCGACCGGCTGCCCAGTGCCCAGCTCGGCGTCGATGCGGTGGATGACCGTCTCGTGCGCCATCCGGCGGATCCAGAATCCAACGGTCTGGTCGGGGCTGTACCAGCCACCGGCCGGATCCTGCGGCTTGCGGGTGGCGAACTCGTCGAGCAGCTCGGCGTGTGCGCGGTCCAGCAGGGCGAGCGGCTCTTCGTCCGCGAGCTCCTTCGGCGGCCACGGGCTGGGCTCGGCTCCCTCCCGCATCGCCGCGGTCTTGTGCAGGTAGACCTCGCCGACGTGGCGGGTCAGGTCGGCGACGGTCCAGCCGGGACAGCTCGGCACCGGCGCGGTCTGGTCGATTGGCACGACGGCACGTAGCCGGGCGAAGTCTGCTTCAAGGCAGTCGAGGAACCGGGAAAAATCCATGCCGCACAGTCCAGCACACCCCGGCGTTCGGCGGTGTTCGGGGGCGTTCGGATTGCCGCTGCTGTCGCCGGCTGGCAGGTGATGATGCGTGGATGACTAGCCTCCCGCGTCGAGTGGCCGCCATGACGGCCGTGTCATTAGCCCTGATCGCTACCGCTCCAGCGACGGCCCAGGCCGCCCCGCCCGTAGTGGTGACCGTGGACAACGCCATCGGATATGAGGGCGTGGTGATCTGCGCCGACGGAACCCCGGCGCCGCCATGCGGCACCGTGGAGCCGGTGTTGATGCGGTTCTACGTGCGGCTCAGCCGCACGCTCAAGTCCACAACCACGGTCAGCTGGCAGCTGGTGCCTGGTACTGCCGTCGCAGGCAGCGACTACGCCGGCCCAACGACCGGCTCGGTCACCATCCCCAAGAACAGCTTCGCCACCTCGTTCACGGTGCCGCTGGTCTTCGACGGCTTCAACGAGCCGACCGAACAGTTCACCGTGCGACTGACCAGCGCCAGTGTCCCCGCCGACCTGACCGACACCGGCACCGGCACCATCCAGGACGGCACCCAGATCCCCGCCGACTGCACGCCGAGCGTCCCGTTCGAGGGCGCCATCGCGCTGGACTGCACCGGCCGCCCGTCAGGTCAGCAATGGCAGCTGCGGACCCTGTGCATCCTGTTCTGGCCGACGTTCGTCTACGGGAACGTCGTCACCGGTAACGGGCAGTCGCTCGTCGACTGCGGCGCACCAATCGGTGGGCCGCACTTCCAGATCGTGTAGCGGCCCCGCGATCTGCGCCGATCGAGGTTCCGATCAAGGTGGTGCGAGAGGTTACGGCGCCACGCGCTGCAGCCTCTCGCACACGATCGTCACGGTCTCCATCAGCACCTCGGAGGCTCCGGCCTTCAGGGCGCCGATCTCGATCTTGGCGGGCCAGGCGTTTTCCATGTGGTAGCGGGCCACCGGCTTGCCTTCGGTGTTGTACATCACGAGCGATGCACTCTTGCGGGCCGCGACAATGTCGCCGTTCATCACGGCCTCGTGCCAGGCCCACAGCTCCATGCCCGCGTTCATGCGGCGCTTGAGGATGATCGTCGGAGGCTTGCGGGTGCCTGGGAGCTTCTTGAATACGACCTCCTGGTCGGTCGACTCCAGGAAATCCACCGGCTCCACCTCGGTGATAATGCCCGCGAGCTCGGCGAACGAGGCAATCTCGTAGCCGTCGATGGTGACCGAAAACCGCGCCGCAGTGATCGCGTCGCTGGCCTGGTTTGGTCCGAGTCCGGCGGGCATAGTTGGAGCTCCCCTCGCTGCACACGTTGATGGTGGCGCCAGACACAGCGTGCTCCGGGGAGCCATACCGAGCAAGACCGGTGCCCGCCGAATGCTCACCGCCACAACCACACGAACGCCGGCATCTGGGCCGGCGCCGGGCGCGGCGTGCTTCGATTCGGTGCGTCGTATGGTGGAGGTTCCAGACGAAGGAGGACGAGATGGGAAAGATCATCGTTACCGAGTTCGTCACGCTCGACGGAGTCATAGAGTCGCCGGGCGGCGGGGAAGGCTTCAAGCACGAACAGTGGAGCTTCGCGTTCGACCGTGGCGCCGAGGGCAACCAGTACAAGTTGGACGAGACGCTCGACTCGGCGGCCATACTGCTGGGCCGGCGAACCTATGAGCTCTTCGCTGCCTCCTGGCCGACTCGGGAAGGCGAGTTCGCCGACACGTTCAACAGCCTGCCGAAATACGTGGTGTCGTCCACATTGGACAACCCGGAGTGGACCAACACCCAGGTGCTCGACGGTGACCCCGTGGCCGCGGTGTCGAAGCTCAAGGCGGAGATCGACGGCAACATCGTGGTGCACGGCAGCGCACAGCTCGTGCAAACGCTGATCGAGAACGACCTCGTCGACGAGCTGCGACTGATGGTCTTTCCGGTCGTGCTCGGCACCGGCAAGCGGCTGTTCGGCGACACCAGCGACAAGAAGATGCTGCGCCTCGCGGACTCGAAGATCGTCGGCGAAGGCGTCGCCATCCTCACCTACCGTCCCGCGCAGACGTAGCGAGCGTTCTGGGCGCCCGGGTCCTGCTCGCTGGAGGGGGTGACGACATGGATCGGTTGCGTTCGGGCGAGCGGCTAGACCGTGGCGCCGAGTTAGTCGCCAGCAACCGGCGGAGCCGGTTGGTCATGCAGGCCGACGGAAACCTCGTGCTCTACCG
>JAKEEW010000367.1 GCA_022616375.1 Sporichthyaceae bacterium | reverse complement strand
CGGCTGTAGACACACGACCGCGATCAAGCTCGTCGGGCACAACTGCTGGTCGACACCCACATTCCCTTGATCATTTGCCTACGAGCTGCGGAAGTCGGGTGCCTCGCCGCCAGGCAATCATCGATACGGGGATTCTCGAGGCTCATCGACGATCCTCGTACATTCCGAAAACGACGACCCGCTGCCGGCAGGCTCCGCCAGCAGTCCCCTCCAGCCTGGTCGAACGCCGCCGGGGACCTAACGCCCGTGCCGGGGCCCGATCTTTACCGGCTCAGAGCACGGATCGGTCACGGCCCGGCGGGCGGACCGGTATAGCCCGGACCAGCGAGTTTCTCTATGATCCGCGACCATGGCGAAATGGGCCCGGGCCGCCGGAATCATCCTTTTCTCGATCATCATCGTCGGGGGGCTTCCAGGGGCGGCGTCAGCCCACGAGGAGCGCGAGACCACGTTTCCCGACGGGTCGGGCTCGGTGCCTACCTTCCGGACCGATGGCGGCCAGCAGATCCTGGTCTGCAAGACCGACCAGGCCGAGTTCGACGAGCGAATCGCCGGCTTCCCGACCGAGCTGCGCCAGCGCAACGCGACCCTGTTCGCCCAGTGCCAGACCGACGGAGTGCGGCACGTCCAGGAAGCCGTCGACCGGGCCTCGCCGGGCGACCGGATCCTGATCCTGCCGGGGGTGTACCGGGAGGAGCCGAGCCTGTCGCCGCCGTCCGGCGAGTGCGCGAACCTACAGGCCCCGCGGGCTGCCCTCGGCTACCTGATCATGTCCTACGAGCAGCAGCTGCAGTGCCCGCACGAGCAGAACCTGGTTGCCGTGCTGGGCAAGGAGAACCTGCAGATCGAGGGCACCGGAGCCAGCCCGGGCGACGTGGTCATCGACGCCCAGTTCAACAAGCTGAACGCGCTGCGGGCGGACCGCGCCGACGGGATCTACCTGCGCAATTTCACCGCGGAGCGGACCACGTTCAACGCGGTCTACATCATCGAGACCGACGGCTTCGTGATCGACCAGCTGATCGGCCGGTACAACGACGAGTACGGCTTCCTGACCTTCGCCACCGACCACGGGTTGTACACCGGCTGCGAGGCATACGGCAACGGCGACTCCGGGGTCTATCCGGGTGCCGCGTCGAACATCAACGCCAACCGCAAGCACGACGTGGACCGCTACGCGATCGAGATCCGCAACTGCGACAGCCACCACAACCTGCTCGGCTACTCCGGCACGGCGGGCAACTCCGTGTGGGCGCACGACAACGACTTCCACGACAACACCGCGGGCGTGTCGATGGACAGCGCGTTCCCCGACCATCCCGGGCTGCCGCAGAACCACGCGAAGTTCGAGGGCAACCGGATCTACCACAACAACGTCGACTACTACGGCTTCGTCCGGGACGGCACCTGCGCCAAGCCGTACCCGGAGCGCGGCTACGAGAACGGCGTGGTTTGCCCGGCTACCGGGGTGCCGAAGGGCGTCGGCATCCTCACCGCCGGCGGCAACTACAACCTGTTCCAGGAGAACTGGATCTACGGCAACGACTACGCCGGGTTCATCCTGTTCTGGGTGCCCTCGATCGTCCGGGGTGACGGCACCGACAAGTTCTTCGACACCTCGCACCACAACCGCTACATCGCCAACCGCCTCGGGGTCGCCCCGGACGGCTCGCAGCAGCGCAACGGGCTGGACTTCTGGTGGGACGGCCAAGGTGCGGGCAACTGCTGGCAGCCGTCAAGCAAGGACTCCAGCGAGCCGGTGCTGGCACCCAGATGCGGTAGCTCGTGGGGTTCGACCCGGTTGCTCGGCGACCCGATCAAGACCGTGAAGCTGCTGCACTGCGCCGGCTTCGACCAGGCGTCCAGGTCGGTGCCTGGTGGCTGCGACTGGTTCGGCGCGGCCGGGGTCGGCCGGATCGAGGTGCAGGTCCTGCTCGGCCAGGCGTTGCTGTTCGGGCTGGCCGGGTTGCTGCTGCTGTGGCGGCGGGTGCAGCGCACCCGCGCGGTGCTCGGCGCCACCCTGGCCGGGATGGCCGGGCTGGCACTGACCGTGGTCGGCACCGCAGACCTGGGCACCCGGCTGCTCGGCGTGGGCTACCTGCTGGTGGGGATCTGGCTGGTGGTGCTCGCGGTGCGGCTGCGCCGCGGCGGCGCCCGGGCACTGGGCGTGCTCACCTGGCTGCTCGCGATCGTCACCCTGCTGGAAGGCATCGACCGGGCCATCGTGGTGCTGCCGTTCATCCCGATCCAGCTCGGCTGGATTCGGCTGCCGTTGAGCCTGCTCTGGATCGTCTGGGTGCTGGCTGATCCGAGCCGGCGCTCGGACCAGCCGTCCGATGACACCGAGGCGCATCTCGACGCGCTGCTGGCCGAGCCGGACGACCCGTTCCGCTCCGATCCGTTCGGAGCCGGGCGATCGCTGCCCGGGGACGGGCGAGAATAGCCGCATGTACGTCTCGGCCAAGGTCGACTACGCGATGCGGGCACTGCTCGAGCTCGCCGCGACCGAGACAGCCGACCCGAACCGGCTGGTTACCGGCGAGCATCTGGCCCAGGCCCAGGAGATCCCGCCGAGGTTCCTCGAGGCGATCCTGCGCCAGCTCAGGCAGGCGCAGATCGTGTCCAGCCGGCGCGGCGCCGAGGGCGGCTACCGGCTGGCCAGACCGGCCGCCGAAATCACCGTCGCCGAGGTGGTCAGATCGCTGGACGGGCCGCTGGCGGCAGTACGCGGCGACCGGCCGGAGCACGCCGCCTACACCGGCCCGGCGGCCCGGCTGCAAGACGTGTGGGTGGCCACCAGGACCGCGCTGCGTGATGTGCTCGACCACGTGACGCTGGCCGACATCGCCGGCGACCGGCTGCCGGTGCAGGTGCGCCGGTTGACCGAAGCGCCCGGCGCCTGGGACCCACGCTGACGGCGCACCCCGGCTGAGGTTCGGCTAGAGGTTCGG
>JAKEEW010000366.1 GCA_022616375.1 Sporichthyaceae bacterium | reverse complement strand
GGCACCAGCTTCACGGATCGGCAGTTGCACCATCCCGCGGTCCGCCAGGCGCTCGCGAGCATTGACGTCTACGACCTCCCCGCCGCCGACATGGCAGGCTACGTTGGCCTGATCGTGGCCGGCTCGGTCGACCAGGAGCTGCTGTGGCGCGAGCGCGCACGCATCCGCGACTTCCTGGACGGCGGGCGGGTGTTGGCGTTCAGCGGCCACCTGTTTCGGCCCTGGCTGCCGGGCGCGGGCCTGTTCGTGCCCAAGACGATCCGGTCGTTTCGCGCCTACACGGTGCGGCTGGTCCGACCGCACGCGGTCTTCGCGGGGGTCCACGAGGACGATCTGACCTTCCGCCGAGGGGTGGCTGGGTTCTTCGCCCGCGGCCACCACCCGCCTCCCGACGGGGCCGAGATCATCGCCACGCTGGCCGATGGCGAGCCGGTCGTCTACGTCGACCGCGTCTCGAGCGGCGGGACGATGCTGGTCCACGCCGGCAACGACCTGCTGGGCTACGCCGGCGGCGAGTCGACCGCGGGCCGCATCGCGCCGCAGCTCGTGGACTGGATCCGCACCGAACAGGCGAGCATCCGGGGAAGGCGGTCGGTAGCATGACGCGCCTGGCCGCGCTGTACGGAGGCTCCGCGTACCAGCACCGGACCCTGAACGAGCCGAAGTACCGTCGCCACTTCGACCAGCTCATCTACCTGCTGGACCTGCCGAGCGTGCACCTCTCGCGGTTCGACGGCCTGCTCGTCCCGGACCGGCTGCATCAGGGGCGCCTGGTGGCGGCGCGCGAGCGGTTGTCGGGCTATCTGGCGCAGGGCGGCACGATCATCGCGTTCGGCGACCAGCCGGAGCCGTGGCTGCCGGGGGTGCGCTGGGAACACCGGCCGACAAACTTCTGGTGGTGGCTGGAGCCCGGGGCGCGGAGCGGCCTGGTCCTGTCCAGGCCCGAGCACAGCCTGTTTAGGCACATCACGCTGGCGGACGCCACGTGGCACCAGCACGGCGTGTTCTGGCCGCCGGATGGCGCCGAGACGCTGATCGCGTTGGAGGACGGCGGGGCGGTGCTGTACGTGGACGAGGTCTCCACGCCGGGCCGGATGGTGGTCACCTGCCTGGACCCGGTCTCGCACTTCGGCTCGTACTTCATGCCCGCGACGGAGCGGTTCCTGGACGGGTTCCTCCCGTGGGTCAGCGCCGAGCTTCTCGCAACCGGTCGCAGATCGGCTTCGGCAACGGGGTGACAGCGCGGCGGGTGCGGGGTGACAATGGTGAGGCCGCGGGGCTGATCGCGGCGAATCTGTTGTCCCGGGATGGTGGATGGCGACCGAGACCGAGCCGGCCGGAGCGCTCACGTTTGATCGGGTCGAGTCGGCCCTGGCCCTGCTCTC
>JAKEEW010000041.1 GCA_022616375.1 Sporichthyaceae bacterium | reverse complement strand
GACGAGACCCTGGTCCAAACCGGGACGGACTTCCGCCTGCTCAGCGGCATTGAGGTGGACATCCTCGCGGACGGGTCATTGGACCAGGACGACTCGCTGCTGGCCGCGCTCGACGTGGTCGTCGGCTCTGTCCACAGTGGTCTGAAGGACGACAAGGACGCGATGACGCGGCGGATGCTCAAGGCCATCGCCAGCCCGCACCTGGACATCCTCGGCCACTGCACCGGGCGCAAGCTCGCCGCCGCTGGCGAGGGCAGCGACCGGGCGCACCGGGCCAACCGCGGCCGGCCGGAGAGCCAGTTCGATGCCGCGGCCGTCTTCGCCGCCTGCGAGTCGAACGGAAAGGCCATCGAAATCAACTGCCGCCCGGACCGGCTGGATCCGCCGAAGCGGCTGCTGCGGCAGGCGTACGAGGCGGGTTGCATGTTCGCGATCGACACCGACGCGCACGCGCCGGGACAGCTGGACTGGCTGTACAACGGCTGCGAACGGGCGGCATTGTGCGGGGTCGAGCCGGAGCGCGTCGTCAACACCTGGCCGGCCGCGCAACTCCTCGGATGGGCCGCCAGCCACGAGGCCTAGGCCCGTTTTCCGCACCGGTGCGGGGCTACCTGTCCGCTTGATTGGTCGCCTCGGGCCAGGGCATTGGGATGTCGAGGTGGGCGAGGATGGTGCGTTGGGTGTGGGTCAGTCGATCCAGGACGGGGCCGGTGGCGGTGTAGGTGAGCTGTAGATCGGCGAAGGCGGTGAGGATGCTACGGCCGGTGGGTTTGGCGGCGCGGCCTTCGCCGAGCAGGCCGGGTAGTGGGGTGTTGGGGCCGAGGGCTCGGCGTAGGTCGGCTTCGATGAGGCCGAAGATGAGTAGGGCGATGCCGACGACGGCGACCAGGGCGGTGATGCGGTCGTCGTTGTGCAGGAACACGGGGCGCACGCGCAGGGTCTGTTTGAGGTCGCGGTGGCGCTGCTCGACTATCCACTGGTCTTTGTAGATTTTGAGGATGTCTTGGGCGGTGAGGGGCTTGCTGGTTGTGGGGTCGGGCAGGTTGGTGGCCAGTGGGTAGAGGCCGTCCAGCCGGGCGGCGGCGGTGATCGCGTTGTGGTCGCGCTGCCAGGTCAGGGTGGGCTTGCCGGTGTCGGGGTCGGTGCCGGTGGCCACGTGCAGTAGCCCGGTGATGTTCTTGCCGATGATCTGTGCGGCCTTGGTGTCGACGTCTTTCTGCGTGCGGTAGTAGCGCCCGCCCAGGCCGTTGTGGACTCGGCTGAGGGCGGCCTCGGCGGCCTGCAGTGCCCGGGTGCGCGCGTCGGCGACCGAGGTGGCTTCCTCGGATGACCAGATGTAGGCCACCCGCAGGTCGTGGTGGGTCTTGTACTTCTCGTCCGGGTCGGTGACCGGGTAGGGGCGCAGCAGTCCCTTCCAGCGGGTGCGTTTGTCGGCGGGCAGGTTCTGCTCGCGTTGGGAGACGTGGGGCAGGTCGACGAGTTGGTCCAGGTCGCCGACGTCGGCGAGGAACCGGTCGGCCCAGCCGGTGTCGGCGCGTAGTGGGACCACGAAGCGCAGGCCGGCCCGGTCGGCGGCACACAGATGGCGCAGGTAGCCCAACCCGGAGTCCGCCACCACGACCAGCCCGGGCGGGGCGAGGGTCCGCAACCGTTCCATTGCCTCGGCGAAGCAGACCACTTCGGACGTGGCGCCTTTGTGTGGCCGGAAGTAGATGGCGACGCCCTCCACAGTGGAGGCCTGCAGGGTGCGCACCTGCCGGCCGATGCTGCGGTCGGCGGCCCAACCCTTCTCGACCATGGCCGAGTGCTCGTAGGCGCCGGCGAAGCGCACCGCGGTCAGGTCCAGGTGCAGCCTGGACAGGTCCGCTCCGCCCGTGCGGGCCGCGGTCAGCGCCAACTCGCCACGCACGTGTTCGGCCAGCGGGGCCAGTGCTTCCAGCGCGCGGCCCAGCCGGTCGTCGTTGAGCAGCATCGCCGGGATGTCGAACAGTTCGGCCAGCGCCGCCGACGAAGCCCACCCGGCCACGTCGTACAGCGGGGAGGGCGCGGAGAGCCGGTTGGCCACCAGCGCCGAGATCACCTCCCCGTGCGTGAGCTGGGCCCGGCCCTTCATCGGCGCCACCCGATCGATCACCTTCACCAGGTCCAGCCGTTGCAGGTAGTGCCGCACGAGCAACAGCGCACCCACCTGCCGGCGGGTGCCGACCGGTGGCGGGTCGAGCCGGGCGAAGGACGCCGCGAGCTGGTCGAGTTGGCCCGACGCCTTGAGCACGTCCTCGCGGCCAAGCGTGTGCAGCAGCCGGTGCCGGACCTTGCCGTCCTCGGTGCGGAACGCCTCCACCAGCCGCAAGTACGTGTAGTCCTTGCCTTCTCTGCGCACCTTGTGCCGCTTGACGTACACCGCAGGACCTCCGCTTGTTGGTCCTACGCTATGCGACGTGGCGGCGAACTACAAGGGTGGAATTCGGCGTGTTTGGAGCCAATGTTTGGTCCTACAGACCGGGCCGGCCAGCCTGCCAGTCACTCACGTCGGACACACCCGACCTTCGCGGACCTGTTGTCGCCGAACACAATCCGGAGCACCCGAACGACGATCAACCCCAAAAATGATCTTTGGTAACGTCAAATCGGTGCGGAAAACGGGCCTAGGTGCAGGCCGAATCCTGTGCGGCCGAACACCGGCGCCACGCAGCGCATCGAGCACGTACGCCTCAGCCAGCGCAATGAAGGTCACGGGTCGGTTGGTGTCGCGTTGGAGGACGTGTAGTAGGGGCTCACCGCGCTGGTAGCCGCGCGCCCATCGATGGAACGTCTGCTGAGGCACGCGCAGATGCCGGCCCGCCTCGGCAAGGTTCATGAGACCTTCGGTGAACCGAGCATCGAGGGCCCGCCCGACCTTAGGCATGGAGCTACCGTAACGGCCTTGAGGCACGATCAAGCTCAACACCACGTACAACGGAGGTCTCAGTGCGGACGATTGTCGTTGACGGATAGGCACTCGCCGGTCGTGGCACACGGCAGCCGACAGACGAGGGCAACAGCGGTCCGGGTGGCCTGTCACGCGGCCAGCCGGGTCTCAGTTTGGGTCTCATTCGCCACCGTCCAGTGCACAGGCCCCGGTCAGGGGTGAAGGCGACCCGCGCGCCGCCGGGCGCGAGCACGTGCCGCGTGCGGGCATGGCATCCACACTCGTAGCCGCCCGACCCAGAGCGGGCAGGCCAGCCGCCCGCCACGCGGCATCTGCCCGGCCGAACTCATTGAGAGAAGGTACGTGACAGTGTCGGATCGAGGCATAGCCGTTCGTAGCAAGGGTGGGAGGCGG
>JAKEEW010000365.1 GCA_022616375.1 Sporichthyaceae bacterium | reverse complement strand
GGGGGTATCCTCCATGTCCTGGTCCGTCACGACATTAGGACACCCGCTCAACCGGTCAGCCCCAGCCCAGTTCGTGTAGCCGTTCGTCGTCGATGCCGAAATGGTGGGCGATCTCGTGCACGACTGTGGTGGCGACCTCCTCCACCACGTCCTCGTCGGAGTCGCACATGCGCAGCGTCGGGTTGCGGTAGATCGTGATTCGGTCCGGCAGCACGCCGGCGTAGTTCCAGCCGCGGTCGGTCAGCGCGTACCCCTCGTAGAGCCCGAGTAGGTTCCTGTCATCGCCATCGGGATCGTCCTCTACGAGCACGACCACGTTGTCCATGAGCACGAGCAGTTCGGCGGGAACCTCGTCCAGCGCCTCCGCCACCAATTCGTCGAAGCGCTCCCGCCCCATCTCCACCGGCACCGCATCATTGTGTCCCTCCCTGTGTCGAGTCGCGGCTGCGCCCCGTTTGCTCGCTCCTCGCGGTCCCTTAGGGGAGCAAGCCCGGGGTAAGGTCGATTGCGGTCCCGGATGTGCCTAGGTACGGCCGGAACTGACGATCGATCCCGTGACCGGACTGCTGCTGATCCTCGATCCCGCTCTCGTGGTGCTTGTGCTCATCGTCTGGGGCTGGGCCGGCGCGCGCGCGGCCGGGTTGCCGTACGGCGCCACGGCGGGTGTGATCCGGCGCCGGTCCGAAATTGCGCTGACATTGATAGCAGTCGGTGTGCTGCTCGCCCTCGCCAGAGTCGTACTGGTCATAGCGCTCGGCCAGGCCGGCTGGTGGTTCGTGCAGGAGAAGGTCGTGCTGGCCCTTCCGTTGCTGCTCGTACCGGCGTTGGCAACGGTCGTGTCCAGCGCCCCTCGGCTGTTGCGGTTGCGCCGGACGGCGCGGGTCTTCCCGGCGGTCGTCCCGCCCTCACTTCGCCACCAGGCCGCGCACCCGTTGATCTCCTGGCCGATACAGGCGACCGCGATCGGGGCCGCGGCGGGCATGGTCGTACTCTTTTTCATCGCCTACCCGGCCACCGCGGGATCCTCGTTCGCCGTCGCCACGGCGGCGGGCCTGGGCACTCTCGCCTGCTGGCAGCGTGTGCGTCGGCGGCACGAGCGGTTCGGCGGCCAGGTCGTCTTCCCGAGCCGCCTGGCCCGGCTCGCCAGGTCGACCTCGGTCGTCGTCGGCGTCGCCGCCCTCACCGTGACTGGCCCGCTGGCAGCGCTCGCAGTGGCCGCGCCGGCTCCTGGTGCCCTCGCCGACGCCGCGCACACCGCGGTGGACCTCGGCGGTGGACCGATGCCAGCGCACGGTTCCGTCCCAGCCGTCGGCGTGGACAGGATTCGCGGTGAGTCAGCGACCGCACCCGTACGCTCGTTCACGCTGACCGCCCGCCACGCGCGGGTGACCCTGCCCAGTGGATCCACTGTGGATGCTTTGACGTACGACGGCACCCTGCCCGGACCGGAGCTGCGGGTTCGTGAGGGCGACCTCGTCGAGGTCAGACTGCACAACGCGGACATCGCCGAGGACGTCACCATCCGCTGGCACGGCTACGACGTGCCGGTTGGTGAGGACGGTGTCGCCGGGTGACCCAGGACGCGGTGCCGGTCGGTGGATCGTTCACCTACCGGTTCCTGGCCAAGCAGGTCGGCACGTTCTGGTATCACTCGCACCAGAACTCCTACCAGCAGGTCTGGTCGGGCCTCTACGGAGTGCTCGTCGTGCAGTCAGCTGACGCAGTGGACACTGTGGACATCGCTGTGCCGTACCACCGGCTCTCGAGCGGACCGGCCACGCTGCTGGGTGAGGATCGGGACGTCACCCGGACCGTCGCCGCCGGCGCGGCGGTACGGTTGCGGTTGGTCAATGCGGCCGAGTCTGGGGAAAGGGCGAGCCTGTTGGGTACGTCGGCGGCGCTCGTGGCGATCGACGGTACGGACCTGTCCGGCCC
>JAKEEW010000364.1 GCA_022616375.1 Sporichthyaceae bacterium | reverse complement strand
AGCGCGGGGCGCTCGCGGTCGAGCGGCGCACCGGTGAGCTCCTCGACGATCTCGGGGTTGGCCAGCGTGGTCGTGTCCCCGACGTCGGTGAAGTTGGAGATCGCGGCGATGACCCGGCGCATGATCTTGCCGGAGCGGGTCTTGGGCATGTCGGCCACGACCCATACGTTCTTGGGCCGCGCGATCTTGCCGATCTCGGTCTCGATCGCGGTGGTGACCTTCGCCACGACCTCCTTGCTGTGGGCGATCCCCGGCTTCAGCGCGACGTACATCTCGACGGCGCGGCCGCGAAGCTCGTCCATCACCGGGACCGCGGCGGCCTCGGCGACCTCCTCCACGGTGATGGTCGCCGACTCCAGCTCCTTGGTCCCGAGCCGGTGGCCGGCGACGTTGATCACGTCGTCGACCCGGCCGAGGATGCGGAAGTAGCCGTCGGCCGCCTGGACGGCGCCGTCGCCGGCGAAGTAGGGCCAGTCGCGCCAGTCGGTGCTGCGCTCGTCGCGGCAGTACTTGGCGTAGTAGGTCTGCACGAACCGCTCGGGCTGGCCCCAGATGGTCTGGAAGATCCCGGGCCAGGGGTTGCGGATGCAGATGTTGCCGGCCCGGCCGCTGCCGGCCTCGACCACCTCGCCGTCCTCGTCGTAGATCACCGGGTAGACGCCGAGGACCCCCGGGCCGCAGCTCCCCGGCTTCATCGGCAGCAGCGCGGGCAGGGTGCTGCCGAGGAAGCCGCCGTTCTCGGTCTGCCACCAGGTGTCGACGATGACCGCCTCGCCCTTGCCCACCGCGTCGTGGGACCAGCGCCACACGTCCGGCTCGATCGGCTCGCCCACCGTGGTCATGTGCTTGAAGCGGTGGTTGTACTTCGCCGGCTCGTCGGGGCCGAGCTTGCGCAGCATGCGGATCGTGGTCGGCGCGGTGTGGAAGATGGTCACCCCCAGCCGCTCGGCGATCCGCCAGGCACGACCAGGGTCCGGGTAGGTCGGCACGCCCTCGTACAGCACGCTGGT
>JAKEEW010000363.1 GCA_022616375.1 Sporichthyaceae bacterium | reverse complement strand
CGAGAGTCGCCATAGCTCCACTATCGACTCATCCTTCGCCTTGCCGGACGCCGTCTGGATCGCCGCCCGCATCCACCAAGACTTGGGAGACACACCCTAGGTGGTGGCCAGTGCGGTGGTGGGATCGAGCCGGGCGGCCCGAACCGCCGGGTAGAGCCCGGCCAGGGTACCGATCACCAGCGTGGCGGCCACCCCGCCGGCCAGCGCGATCGGCGGTACGACAGTGATCCAGCCCCGGCTGGTCGCGTATGCCGCGGTCACTAGCGCACCGAGCACCGCTCCGGCGACCGCGCCCAACCCGGACAGCAGCAAGGACTCGGCCAGGAACTGCCCACGCACCTGCCCCCGGGTCGCCCCGAGCGCCCGGCGCAGGCCGATCTCACTGCGCCGTTCCAGCACCGAGATCACCATCGTGTTGGCCACTCCGACGCCGCCGACCAGCAGCGCCACTCCGCCTAGTCCGAGCAGCAGCGCGGTCAGCGTCTGATCTACCGCATTGCGCGCGGCGAGCGCATCCGACGGCCGGCTTACCTCGACCTCGGACGGGTGTTCCGGGTTGATGGCGGCCGGCAGGAGTTGCGCGATCTGCTCCACGGTCGCATCGGTCGAGCGCTCGTAAAGCGTGGTCGGGTGCCCGTCGAAGCCGAGCCGGTCCTGTGCGACCTGCCAGCCGACCAACGCCGCGGTATCGAGCTCACCGGCCAGCTCGACCGGCTCCAGGATGCCCACGACGGCGAACCACTCGCCGCCCAGGTACACCAGCACGTCCGGTCCGGCCGCCGAGATGCCCAGACGCTGCGCGGCCCGGTGCCCGAGCACGACCGCCGGATATGCCGAGGTGGCCTCGTTGAGCCAGGTGCCGCTGGCCAACCGGGCACCAACCGTGTCCAGCAGCTCGAGCCGGGCCGCCTTGGTGCTGATCGCCTTGGTCTGCTCGGCCGGGATCCGGTCGGTGCGGTATACCGGCGCGTTCGAGACGTCGCCGGTGGCGGTCACCCGCAGCACTCCCGGTAGCCGGGCAGCCATGCCGACCGCGTCCTTGGGCACCTGGGCGTCGTCGCCGAACAGGGTCTGGCCTGGCCCGGCACGCAACAGGTTGGTCCCGAGCCGGTCCAGCGCGGCGTCCACCTCGGCGCGGCTCGACGTGGAGATGCCAAGCACCGCGACCATCGACGCGATGCCGATCGCGATCCCCAGCGCGGACAGGAACACGCGCATCGGCCGGGTCCGTAGCCCGGCGCTGCCGACCCGAACCACATCGCGCAGGCCGAGCCGGGCTGGCGTCAACCCGCGTCCGATCGGCCCGGTCATGCCGGCACCGCCAGCAGCGAGTCGGCGACGATCTCGCCGTCGTGCAGCCTGATCTGGCGCGGCAGCCGAGCGGCCACCTGGGTGTCGTGGGTGATGACCACGATGGTGGTGCCGGTCAGGTTGAGCTCCCGGAGCAACGCGATGACGTCCTCGCTGGAGTGGCTGTCCAGGTTGCCGGTCGGCTCGTCGGCCAGCACGAGCACCGGCTCGCCGACTACCGCACGGGCGACCGCCACCCGCTGTTTCTCGCCGCCGGACAGCTGGTGCGGCTGATGACCGAGCCGGTGGCCGAGGCCCACCCGCTCGAGCACGGCCGCCGCCCGCTCCCGGCGGTGCCGGACCGGAACCCCCGCGTACAGCAGGCCGTCCGCCACGTTGTCCAGCGCCGAGGTGCCGTTGGCGAGGAAGAACTGCTGGAACACGAAGCCGATCCGGCCCGCCCGCAGCGCGGACAGCTCCCGGTCGGTCAGCTCGGCGACGTCGTGCCCGTCGATCCGGAGCCGACCCTCGGACGGGCGATCGAGCGTACCCATCAGGTGCAGCATCGTGGACCTTCCCGACCCGGATGGGCCGACCACGGCGACCAGCTCGCCGCGGTCGATGCGCAGGCAGGCCCGGCGCAGCGCCTCGACCCGCAGTGCGCCCGGATACCACCGGGACACCTCGACCAACTCAACCAGGGCGGTCATGATGCCGGCACCTCGACCTGCGCGCCCTCGGCGATCCCGACGCCGTCGATCTCGACCCGGCCATCGGCGTAGGCGCCGGTCTCGACCGGAACGGTTCGGCTGGTGGCTCCGGCTACGACCTGGACCGCGTACTGATCCTCGCTGAGCGCCAGCAGCGCGGACACCGGGACGGTGAGCACGTTCTCGTGCCGCTCGCTTTCCAGGTGCACCAGCACCGGTGCCTCGTCGAACGGCCCGGCCGACTCGCCCTTGTCCAGGGTCACGATCACCGTGATGGTCGCGCTCCCGTCGCTAGTGGCGTCGGGCTGTTCGGCGGATGAGTCGGAGCTGGACTCGGCGACCTTCCCGACGCTGTCGATGTGCCCGCGCAGCGTGGTGCCGTCCGGCAGCTCGACGGTCACTGCCGCGCCCTTCTTGGCCAGTGTGCGGTCGGCCACGTCGAGATCGACGGTGATGATCTGGCGGGTGCTGGTTAGGTCGAGAACGGCCTGGCCGGGTTGCACCGTCCCGCCGACCGTGACCTGATGTCCGGCGACCCGAACCGCGCCGTCGGCGAACACCACCTGGCTCGGGTCCACCGACCCGGTCTCGGGTAGCCCACGGTCGGCCTGCCATTCTTCGACCGCACTGGCGGTGGCCGAGGTGTAGTCCTGGTCGACGGTGAACCCGGTGTAGCCGAGCGCGCGCAGGTTCTGCTCGAGCTGTTTGACGCCGGCACCTTCCGCCCCGACCGACAGGGTGCGGTACATCGGCACCGCGCCGTACATCAGTGTGACCCGGCGCTCGTCCACCTCGTAGAGCGTGTGACCGCGGGTGAGCTGGCGCCCGGGGGCGGGTAGCCAGGTGATCGTGCCGGCTGCGTGGCCGGCCAGTGCAACCGCATCGCCGTAGCCGAGGGTGCCGTCGACGCTGTCAGTCTCCACCAGG
>JAKEEW010000362.1 GCA_022616375.1 Sporichthyaceae bacterium | reverse complement strand
GGTCACGCGGCCTTCGGTCTGCTCCCAGATCTCGTGGCCGGTCGTCCGGTAGTGAATCTCGGGGTTCGCCAGGTTCGTGAACTGATTGGGCCGCCAGGCGCCCGGGATCTCGCGGGCCAGGCGGTCGGCGACGCCGTTGTAGCTCTCCGGCGAATCGGGCGGCACGTTCGTCGCCGTGATGACGACCTCGGCGCCGTACGCCTGGAGGAGCCGGACCTTTTCGCTCGACATCTTATCGGGCAGGACAAAGATGCAGCGGTAGCCCTTGACGGCGCCGGCCATGGCCAGGCCGACGCCGGTGTTGCCGGCGGTGGCCTCGATGATGGTGCCGCCCGGCCGCAGCCAGCCGCGCCGCTCGGCCTCCTGGATCATGGCGATGGCGACCCGGTCCTTGACGCTGCCGCCGGGGTTCTGCGCCTCGACCTTGACGTACACGCCCGCTTGCAGCCCCTCGGCGACGCGGCGGAGCCGGACCAGGGGCGTGTGGCCGACCGACTGGAGGATCGTTTCATGCACAGGACACCCCGTGTTCGTGGAGAGGAGTTCGTCGTCCGTGGTCAGTATAGTAGCACATTCCGGGTCGGTGCAAACGCCGGGCGCGCGGTTGTTTTTGCCGGTTTTCGTGGCCGCCCCTCTGCCCGGTCGTGCGCCGGCTCGTACCATGAGGGCAGGTGGGTGTACCTCCGCGCGGCCACAAGTCAGACAAGTGCGGACAATCGGCCGACGACATGAAGCTCGCCAAGCAGACGGTAGCGCTGCTGGCGGCGGCCCGGCAGCTGGTCCAGGAGCTGCCGGCCGACGCCGTTCTGTTTCTCACCGAGACCGACCTGGACTGGGAGGTGGTGCGCGGCCACCTCGGCGATTGCCGCGTCCTCGTGGCCGCGCAGGACGGCGAGCTGACCGAGAAACTGAAGCAACACCCCGAGATCACGGTCCTGGACATCGACCCCGGACCGACGCCCACGCAGGAGCGCATGAGCCTCGCGCTGCTGGAGGCCATCCGCAGCGAGCAGATTCAACCCGGGGCCGACGTGGTCGTGCTCTATAACGGCATCGAGGCGGCGCCGGATGAACCCGAGCCGGTGGACAGCCTGAGCCTGATCCACCTCGGCGAACACCTCGAACGGCTGACCGCCCGCGACCTGGCCCGGCTGGACACGCACGTCCCGCTGGAGACGCTCCGGGCCGTGATCGACCTGGCTACCGAGATCGGCCGCGAGGGCCGCGAGGGCAAGCCGGTCG
>JAKEEW010000361.1 GCA_022616375.1 Sporichthyaceae bacterium | reverse complement strand
TCCCGCCCGATGGCCGACGCGGCGCTGCCCGCGCAGTGCCCGAGCGGGCACGACGACACGGTGAAGCTGCTGTCCACGATCGCGATCACCGGCCGGGCCGGGTCCTCGCCGGCGCCGGCCGTGGGCGGCGCGGGCGGCTGCTGCGGCGGCGGAGGCTGTGGCTGCGGGCACTGAATCCGGGTAGCCGACCGAAACCTCCGAAGGGGCTAGGTGCGGTCGGCCGCCTCGGCCGCTTCGGCGGGCCGCGCGCCGGCGGGTAACCGGGTGCTGAACCCAAGCAGCAGAACGAACGCCGTAGCCTGCGCGATCACGAACCCGGTCACGATCCGGGAGGTCGGATCAAGCGTGGAGAAGCCCAGCCAAGCCGCGGTAACCACAACGGCCAGCGCCCAGGCCGCGGTCGTCGCGCCGGACCGGCCAAGCGCCAGCATGAACAGCAGCAGCACGAGGTTGCCCAACGCGATCGCGGTGCCGATGCCAACCGCGACCAATGCCCAGGTCTCGAGATCGAGATCCGAGCCAAATGCCAGCTGCAACAGCGGCTCGAACACCGTCGCGCCGACCAGGGTCGCAACCGTTGCGGCTGCCACCGCCCCGGCGACGGTCAGCGCGCGCAGCTTTGTCAGCTGCTCCGCCTTCCCGTTGACCACCAGCCGGGTTAGCCCACCGGTCAGCTTTGGGGTCACACCAAGCGCAATGACGTAGGGTGCGCGCCACACCGCGAGCGCGACGAACAGCGCGGTCACTTGATCTGGGGCGCCGCCAAGGGCCGCCAGAGCGACCGGCGCACTGGTCAGCACGACCTGCGCGATCAAGGATCCACCGACGGTCTCGGAGACCAGGGCCAGCGGGCTGCGGAGCCCTGGCGCCGATTCCTGGCCGCGAGCGAAGCGGAGGCTGCCGATCCATACCAGCCCGACGATAGGGCCGCAGGCCAGCGCCACGCCGAACGCCTTCGCGCCGCCACCGGCGATCGCGACCACGATGGCCAGCGTCACCCGCAGCGAGTTCTCCCCGACCAGTGTCGCCGCCGTGGCGATGTACCGCTGCCGGCCGGCCAGGGCGCCGCGCAACAACCCGAGGAACAGCGAACCGGCCGTGATCGCGGCCACCAGCGCCGGGTACGCCACTCCACGATCACCAAAGAGCTCCTCGCGGAAGACATAGGCCACCAGGCCGACCAGCACGGTGAGCCCGGCGGCCAGGAGCGCGATCTTCGGCAGCGCTCGCGCCACCGTGCCCTCGTGGCCGTCGTGGGCGAGCGTCCTGATCGTCCAGTGCTGCACCGGAAAGGTCAGCACCGCCGCCGCGACGGCCCAGAATGACCAGAGGATCGAGACCGGTGCCGCGCCCGCGGCACCCAATGAACGCGTGGCCAGCGCGAAGAAGCCGTAGGCAAGCAGACCGGCCAGCACGCTGCCCATGGCGAGGGCGCCGGAGTCACGTACCCGCCGATTGAGCCTCAGCCGGGCAGCAGTCGATGGTCTAGCATCAGATCCTGCCATCAACCCTCGACTTCCTGCTGGAACCGCACATGGACGCTATCAGCTCGACCCACGTGGCTGGCCTACCCGCGCAGAACGATCAGCGCGGCAGGCTGCTAGATCGTTACGGGTTCACGTACTCGATCGTCATCCCGGTTTTCAACAGCGTCGGCATCGTTGGCGAAACCGTGGACCGGGTGATCGAGGTGTTCGAGAAGGAAGGGCTCTCGTTCGAGCTGATCTTGGTCAACGACGGTAGCCGGGACGGCAGTTGGGAGGTCATCGAAGCGAAGGCGCGCGCGGACTCCCGCATCATCGCTCTTGATCTGTTGCGCAACTACGGGCAGCACCATGCCAACCTCGCCGGATTTCGCGAGGCGACCGGCGACTACGTGATCACCATGGATGACGACCTGCAGAACCCCCCGGACCAGGCGCTGGTGCTCATCGAAGCGGCCATGCGAGGACATGACGTCGTATTCGGTCAGTTCGATCAGAAGCAGGCCGCCCGGCACCGCCAGCTCGGCAGCCAGGCAATCAACATGATCAACCGACGCATCTTCGGACAGCCCCCGGACCTGGCCATCTCCAACTTCCGAATCCTGCGTCGGGATGTGGTCAAGCGCATCTGCGCCTCCCGGACCGCCCATCCGTACATCACCGGCCAGGCGCTGCTTTATTCGAGCAACCGGTCACACGTTCCGGTGCGGCACGAGGCCCGCTCCGTCGGCACCAGCAACTACAACCTGGCGCGGATTCTCCGCTTGGTTTTAACCATCCTGTTCAGCTACTCGTCCTACCCGCTGCGACTCGGCGCGCTGATCGGCTTCGCGATCTCCGGGCTCAGCTTCGTCCTAGGTGGGATCTACCTCGTGCGCGGCATGTTCGGCTCGCCCCAGATTGAGGGTTGGACCACCCTGGTCGTGCTGCTAGCGATCTTCAATGGATTCACGATCGCGCTGTTGTCGATGCTCGGGGAGTACGTCACCCGCACCTTGAACGCGGTGAGCGCCCAGGACACCTACCACGTCAGCCAGCGGGTTCCAGAGTGACCCGACACCTGATCATTATCGGGGCGCAACGCTGCGGGACCACCTACCTGCATTCGCTGCTCGACGCGCACCCCGAGATCGCGATGGCCCGGCCGGCCCGGCCCGAGCCCAAGGTGTTCCTATCGGACGAGCTCGCCGGGCGAGGCCGGGCGTGGTACGAGTCCACCTACTTCGCGCACGCCGAGTCGCAGAGCCTGCTCGGTGAGAAGAGCACGAGCTACCTCGAGCACCCCGAAGCGGCCGCCCGGGCAGCCGCAGTGCTCGGCCCGGCAGAGATCATCGTGGTACTCCGCGACCCGGTCGCGCGGGCGGTGTCGAACTGGCAGTTCAGCACCGAGAACGGCCTGGAAGGTAGACCGCTTGAGGACGCGCTGCGGGGCAACCTGGACGGCACCCCAGCCTGGGATCCGGTGGCCACGTCGGTTTCTCCGTTCGCCTATCTCGAGCGTGGGCGCTACGCGACCTACCTTGATCCGTGGTTTGCGCAGTTCCCCGACACCATGCATGTGCGGTTCTTCGACGAGCTGATCGGCGACGACTCCGAACCCACCCGGCTGTACAAGGATCTCGGCGTTGATCCGAGCTTCCGACCCGACGACCTCGGCCGCCCGGTAAACACCAGCCGGGACCCGGCGCCGGATCTCGACCCCGGCCTGGTGACCGAAGTGCGGCGCTACACGGCCGACAGCGACGCCAGGCTGCGCCGGATGCTCGGCCGGGAGTTGCCATGGCCAACGAGCTGACCTGTCCGACGAATCTCATCCCGGAGCACCAGTGATTCCCGACCACGACACGCAGCCGGATCGCCTGCCAATTCCGTTCAACCGACCCGCGCTCGAAGGCCGCGAACTGGAATACATGGCCGAGGCGATCAGCAACGGTCGCACGTCCGCTTCGGGTCCCTTCTCGGCCCGGGCTGCCGCCGTGCTTCAAGCGGAGAGCCAGGCCCAGGACGTGCTGCTCACCACATCGTGTACGGCCGCTCTGGAGCTCTCGGCGATGCTGCTCGACCTGCAGCCCGGCGACTCCGTGGTCGTGCCCTCGTTCACGTTCGTCTCCACAGCGCTGGCCTTCGCCCGGGAAGGTGCGCGCATCGTGTTCTGCGATATCGAGCCTCGTACCCTCGGGCTTGACCCGGCGCATCTGGCCACGCTGCTCGATGACACGGTGCGGGCCGTCGTGCCGATCCATTACGCGGGCGTGGCCTGTGACCTCGACGGCATCCGCGCGGTCCTGGCCGCCTGGCCGCGGGTGTCGTTGATCGAGGACAACGCACACGGCCTGTTCGGGCGGTGGCGGGGCCAGCCGCTGGGCAGCTTCGGTCGGTTCGCCACGCTGAGCTTCCACGAGACGAAGAACATCGTGTGCGGCGAGGGTGGCGCGCTGCTGGTGCATGATCAGCGCGATGTGGACCGGGCCCGAGTGCTGTTCGACAAGGGCACCAACCGGCGAGCGTTCTTCCTCGGCCAGGTCGACAAGTACAGCTGGCGGGATGCCGGCTCGTCGTTCGGGCTGTCCGACATCCTGGCGGCCTACCTGTACGGACAGCTCGAGCAGCGCGAGCTGATCCAGCAGAAGAGGCGCACCGCGTTCGAGCGCTACCAGCACAGCCTGGCCCCGTACGCGGACTGGCTCGGGTTTACCCTGCCGATGGTTCCCGATGGTGCCGAGCAGACCTATCACATGTTCTACGTACTGCTGCCGGACCGGCAGACTCGCGATGGCGTCCTGAAGAGCATGCAGGCCGACGGGATCCACCCGACATTCCATTACGTTCCGCTCCATGATTCGGAAGGCGGTCGCCGGTTCGCCGCCCGCCCGACTGAATGCGCGGTGACCGAGGATGTGAGCGGGCGGCTGCTGCGGCTGCCCTTCTACAACGGCCTCACCCAGGGCGACAGCGAGCGGGTGAGCACCTCGTTCTTAACGGCGTTACGACAGCTCTCCCGGTAAATCGCGACACGACCCTAGAGAGGTCCGGCACACTTGACCCCCATGACTTCCCAGGCAGCGCCGGCCACTGACGCTACTGACGTCACTGAGGCGCCAGAGGCGCGAGACGCAACGACGACGTCTCCCGACCCCCTGGACCGAGGTCTGCCGCGTACCCCCTCCCGGCGACTAGCCCGGGTGATCGCCATCGTGATCGTCCTTCTGTGCGCGGTCGCGTTCTTCTTCCCGGTAGCCGCCGCGCCGCTCAACGCCGACGACCGCTACTGGTACATGTGGGTCGGCTGGCGCGCGGACGGCTCGGTCCTCGAGGTGTTCAGCTGGTCGTGGGAGCGACTCCCGCACGTGCTGGGAATGGGCCGGATGAACACCCTGACCCAGCTGGAACGCCGCCTCGTCTGCCTTCCCGTGATCGAGCTGGCGGTTGCCACCGCCACCCCGATCGTCGTCTACCAGGCAGTGGTGAAGCTCCTCCTGGCCGCGGGTAGCCTACTGGCCGGTCTGGCCATGGTCAGGAGCCTGCGCTGGCGGGACACGGCGGGCCGGCTGGTTCGGGTCGAGCGCCGGCCCTTGCTGCTCGCCGGTATCGCCGGCGCGGTCGCGATCGGGGTTGGTGCCCAGGCGGCCGCCCAAACGCGCAACGGCTGGACGGCGTATCCGGTCAACACGTACAGCTCCGCGCTGTTCATCTTCGGGTCGGTAGCCCTGATTCTCTGGCTGACCCGGCGGGTCGCCGATGGATCCCGCAGGACGGCAGTCGTCGCGGCCGTGGTGCTCGTCTTCTTGGCGCTGATCACCGCTCTGTCGTACGAGCTGGCCCTAGCCGCCATCCCGGTCGCCGCGGTAGCGCTGATCTTGGTGCCGGTGACCGACGCCAGCCGACAACGGGCCGGACGACGGGCCAAGCTGGTGACCGGGACGGCCTATTTGGGCACGTTCGCAGTCGCCTTCGTAGCGATTCGGATCGTCATCGCCCGGATCTGCGCGAACGTGGAGTGCTACTCCGGGGTAGAGGTGGATCTCGGAAGGGGCGCGATCCGCACTATCGCCTACAACATCATCTCGCCGATACCCGGCTTCGGGGGCAACGAACTGCGCACCGACATGCGCCGGGCCGGACTGTCCGATCTGTATCCGGTAGGACCCACCGCCTGGTCGATGGTGCTCGGCATCGCCGTCATTGTCGCGCTGGTCGTCGTCTGGCAGACGGTCGGTGGCGTGCCGACCCAGGCCGGAACCGCTGAGAATGGACCGACTCGCGAAGCTGACCGGCGAACCCAGGCAATACTGCTCGGCATCGGTGCCGGGCTGTTCCTGCTCGCCGCGTTGGGGACGGCCGCAGTCGTGGGCGTCTCGGTTCGGGCGCACAACGAGATCACCGAACCGGGCACCCTCTATCGCAACGCCATGGTGACGTGGACCGGATACGCGCTCTGTGCGGTTTTCGCGGTCCTGGCCCTCAGCTATCTGCTGCCAAAGGCAGGCGGGATGGTCGCCTGGATCACGCTCGCTACAACCATCGGGCTGATCGGTGCACTGACGTTGCCCGGAAATCTGATGGCGCTCCGCGCCAATCGGATCAACTACCAGATCACCGAGGCGATCAACTGGGAGGTCGTAAAGGGCGACCTCGAGCCGGGCTCCGATGCTCGACGGTGCGAGCTGTTCGAGCAGGCCAAGGGAGTGCTCTTCCCCGGCGCGTGGCGGCGGACCGTGGAGAACGCCAACCTGGCCTTCGTGCACTACCACGGCCGCACCTTCTGCTCCGACCCGACGTATCCGGGCGGGCCCGGCTGGACCCCGACCTTCCAGGTGCGGTGACCGCCGGGATCAACCAACCGGGTCCGGCATGTCGTCGATCGGCTTCGGCGCCGCGCAGTCAAGGATCACGTGGGTATAGGGGATCCGGAGCAGCCGGTGGTGGACGGTCGATTGCACGTTGTCGAAGCACGCCCGCGCGAGCTCGACGTAACGCTGCTCCGAGCGCACATTCGCGCCACGGTCCTGGCCGACCATGAAGCGGCTCAACGCCGACTGTCCCGGAGCGAACCCGGGATCGAGCGTGACCACGCGACCCGCCGGTGCGAGCACCTGCGCCGCGACGCTGAACAGCTTGGTGGCCTGGTCGTCGTCGATGTGGTGGAGCACGCCCTTGGCAATCACCAGGTCGAACTCCCCCAGCTCCTTCGCGTCAAGGTCGTCGACACCGGCCACGGAGAACATTCCCTTGCCGCTGAATCGGCGGGTTGCGGAGGCGATGTACGCGGGACTCGGGTCGACGCCGACGTAGGTCACCTCGGGGAAGTAGGCCAAGATGTCACCGGGCCCGCACCCGATGTCGAGCACGCGGTCGCCTTCGGCGGGCCGCACGTGCTGCTTGACGTACTCCTGGCGGACGTTCGGTGATCCGAGAGCGCGCTGCAACAACTCGTAGGCTGCCGGGACGGACAGCACGGAACGGATTCCGGACGTTCTCTCGGTCATGGCTTGCCTCGGTCGACGCTAGGGGACGATTAGGTCCGGGCGAGCATACCCGGCTCGAGGTCCGCGGGCATCCGGCGTGGACGCCGGCACGGTTCAGCGCTCCAGTAGGTCGAGAAGGTATTCACCGTAACCGCCCTTGCGCAGCGGTTCGGCAAGATCTCGAAGCTGCTCTTCCGAGATGAAGCCCTGGCGGTAGGCGATCTCCTCGATACACCCGATCTTGAGTCCCTGCCGCTCCTCCACGACACGGACGAAGTCGGCTGCCTGCATCAACGACGAGAATGTCCCGGTGTCGAGCCACGCGGTCCCGCGCTCCATAACCTCGACCCACAGTCGACCGTCCCGCAGATACGCCTCGTTGACCGCCGTGATCTCCAGCTCACCCCGGGCGCTGGGGCGGATCCCCTTGGCGATCTTCACAACCGAGTTGTCGTAGAAGTAGAGGCCGGGGACCGCGTACTTGGTCTTGGGCCGCGCCGGCTTCTCCTCGATCGACAGCGCCTTCCCGCTCTTGTCGAACTCGACTACGCCGTACTCGCCCGGGTTGGACACCTGGTAGGCGAAGATCTGTCCGCCGTCCGGCTCGACGAACCGCTTGAGGCTGATGCCGAGGCCGCGGCCGTAGAAGATGTTGTCGCCGAGGATCAGCGCCACGCTCTCGCCACCGATGAAGTCCTCGCCGATCAGGAACGCCTGGGCCAGACCCTCGGGGTGCGGCTGCACGGCGTAGGACAGCTCCATCCCGATCGCGTGACCGTCGCCGAGCAGGCGCTGGAACTGGGTGCGATCCTCCGGCCTGGTGATGATCAGAACCTCCCGGATCCCGGTCATCATCAGCGTGGAGAGCGGATAGTAGATCATCGGCTTATCGAAGATGGGCATCAGTTGCTTGCTGATGCCCTTGGTGATCGGATACAGCCGGGTTCCAGACCCACCCGCCAGGATGATGCCGCGCATGGCTGGGCAGGTTACCGCTCCATGTCCGGGTTGGGTGGCCCCGGGGTACTATCGCCGGGCTGCCAAACCCGGCCCCCTGCCCCTCGAGAAGCGCCTCGACCAGCGAGCGGCGCCTCGGCCAGATGGAACGGACATATGAAGATCCTTGTAACCGGCGGAGCCGGCTTCATCGGCTCGCATTTCGTGCGAAGCGCGCTCAGTGGCGCCTACGCATCCCTAGCCGCGGCCGAGGTCGTGGTGCTCGACAGGCTCACCTACGCCGGCAACCTGGCCAATCTCGACCCGGTCCTGGCCAACCCGCGGCTCACCTTCGTCGAGGGCGACATCCTGGACACCGACCTGGTGGACTCCCTGGTCAGCGAGTCGGACGCGATCGTCAACTTCGCCGCGGAGTCGCACGTCGATCGCTCGATATTAGGAGCGTCCGCGTTCATCATGACCAACGTGATGGGCACCCACCGACTGCTTGAGGCCGCCGTCCGGCACCACGTCGACCGGTTCGTCCAGGTGTCGACCGACGAGGTCTACGGGTCGATCGGCGAGGGCTCGTGGCCGGAGGACCATCTCCTGGAACCGAACTCACCGTACGCGGCATCGAAGGCGTCCGCGGATCTGGTCGCGCGCTCCTACGCCCGTACCCATGACGTGGACGTCGTGATCACCCGCTGCTCGAACAACTACGGGCCTTACCAGTTCCCGGAGAAGGTCATCCCGCTGTTCGTCACGAACCTGCTCGACGGCCACCGGGTGCCGCTCTACGGCGACGGTCTCAACGTCCGGGACTGGCTGCACGTCGACGATCACTGCCGCGGGATCGCCCTGGTCATGGAGAAGGGCCGCTCCGGCGAGATCTACAACATCGGTGGTGGGACCGAGCTGACCAACCGGGAGCTGACCCAGCGCCTGCTGCACGCGTGCGGCGCCGACTGGGACCGCGTCGAGATGGTCGAGGACCGTAAGGCCCACGACCGCCGCTACTCGGTCGACTCGACCAAGATCACCGAGGAGCTCGGCTTTACCCCCCAGGTCGGGTTTGACGAGGGCCTCGCCGACACGGTCACCTGGTATCGGCAGAACCGAGCATGGTGGGAGCCGCTCAAGGCTCGGGCGGCCCTGTAGCCCACCCGGATCCGCGTCGGGAGGTACGTCAGTGACTGACCGCCAGGTCCCGCGCCTGTCCGAGCTGCGGCCGCTGCTCCGGGTCCAACCTGTGGAGCTCAACCCGACCAACCGGCGGCTGGCCAAGGCGCTGACCATCGCCGATCTGCGTGCCATCGCAAAGCGGCGCACCCCGCGCGCGGTGTTCGACTACACCGACGGAGCCGCCGAGCAGGAGATCAGCCTGCGCCGGGCTCGCGAGCTGTTCGACGCGCTCGAGCTGCGTCCCTCGGTGCTGCGGGATGTGTCCGCGATCGACCCCGGGGTGGACGTTCTGGGCGCCCGATCCGAGCTGCCGTTCGCTTTCGCACCGACCGGATTTACCCGGATGATGCAGCACGAGGGCGAGCCAGCGGTGGCGCGGGTGGCCGAGCGCATCGGGATCCCGTACGCGCTGTCCACCCTCGGGACCAGCTCGATCGAAGAGGTTGCCGACGCGGCACCGGCCGCACGGAAGTGGTTCCAGCTCTACGTGTGGCGCGACCGCAAGGCAGCCGAGGATTTGATGAGCCGGGCCAAGGAGTCCGGGTTCGAGGCGCTGATCCTGACCGTGGACGTGCCGGTGGGCGGGGCACGGCATCGGGACACCCGCAACGGGCTTGCGCTGCCGCCCGCGCTGACCCTGCGGACCATCGCCGACGGCGCGCTACACCCCGCCTGGTGGCTCAACCTGCTCACCACCAAACCGCTGACGTTCGCCTCGATGCGGTCCTCCGAGGGCACGATCGCCGAGCTCATCGACCGGCTCTTCGATCCGAGCATGACCATCGCCGATCTGGAGTGGTTGCGCGGTTGCTGGGACGGTCCGCTGGTGGTGAAGGGCGTCCAGACCGTCGAGGACGCGGATCGGATGGCGGCCGCGGGTGCGGATGCGGTGGTGGTGTCCAACCACGGCGGCCGCCAGCTCGACCGGGCGCCGGTGCCGCTGCGGCTGCTACCGGACGTGGTGGACAAGGTCGGTGATCGGACCGAGGTATGGCTGGACACCGGGGTCATGCGCGGCTCTGACATCGTCGCGGCGGCGGCGCTCGGTGCCAATCTGGTGCTGGTCGGGCGGGCCTATCTCTACGGGCTGATGGCGGGCGGCGAGCGCGGCGTGCAGCGAGCCGCCGAGATCCTGGCCGGCGAGGTGCGCCGGACGATGGCGCTGCTCGGTGCCCCGACCGTCGCGGATCTCGGTCCGCAGCACGTCCAACTGCCGTGAAGCAGCTGCTCGCTACAGCTCGAACCGGGTGCCGACCGAGTTGGGCCGGAACGCGTCAGACCGAACGGTCGGCGGCGATCTTTCGCGCACGGACGACCAGCTGCGGACTACCGATCCGCTCGGCGATCGCCGGGAACACCTCCGTCGGGCCGGTCCACTCCAGCTCGTCGACGGTCTTGCTGACCGGTGCTTTCAAGTCGGCGGTCGCGATGTGCCGGAACAGCAACGCGTCGGCCATCCGGTCCTGCAGCGTCGCGGCCAGCGCGCCACCGCCTCGGACCGTGACCGCCCAGTCGCCGGCGTCGGCAGGGATGTTCTCGAGGTGGCCGTATTCGGACAGCACGGCCGCCGCGGACTTCGCGCCCCAGCCCGGAAGACCTGGATAGCCGTCCGCGGTGTCACCGACCAGCGCAAGGTAGTCCGGGATCGAGTCCGGCCCCACGCCGAACTTGGCGCGGACTCCGTCCGCGTCGAACCACTTGTTCTGACGCCGGTCCCACTGCACGACCTTGCCCCGCACGCATTGGCCGAGGTCCTTGTCCGGGGTACAGATGATCACCCGGTCGACCCGCTCGTCGCCGTCGGCCATCTGGGCGGCCGCGGCCAGGCCGTCGTCGGCCTCGAACTCGACCAATGGCCACACGGTGAACCCTGCGGCGACCAATGCCTCCTCGACCAGCGGGAACTGTGCCTTCAGCGCCGGATCGACGCCGGAGCCATCCTTGTAGGTCGGCCACAGGTCGTTACGGAACGACTCGATGACGTGGTCGGTCGCCACCCCGACGTGCGTAGCGCCGCCCTCCAGGAGTTGCAGGCAGGTGCCGACCACCCCTCGCGTCGCGCCGAACTCCGGGTCCCGATTGTTCGGCGCGTAGTGGTACCTGAACAGCTCGTACGTTCCGTCCACCAGGTGCACATCGAAGGTCACCCGCCCATCATCGCAGGACAGCAAAGGTCGGCGGTTCGCCCGCTTGGCCGACGTACCCGGCTATCTGGTCGGCATAAGATCATTTGACTCGAGGGCTGGCAGGTCAGACAAGGAGCACCGGACCGCAGTGGCTGGCGCGGAGAACACGAAAGCCGTTGTCACCGCGCTGGTGGCGAACCTGCTCATCGCGGTGTCCAAGTTCGTCGCGTCCGCGATCACCGGATCGGCATCGATGCTGGCGGAGGGCGTGCACTCGGTCGCCGACTCGACCAACCAGGCGCTACTGCTGCTCGGCGGCCGGCGGGCGAAAACGGGCGGCCTCGCCCGCCCATCCGTTCGGCTACGGCCGGGAGCGATACGTCTACGCGTTCATCGTCTCGATCGTGCTGTTCGCCCTCGGCGGGGTGTACGCGCTCTACGAGGGCTATCACAAGATTTCGCACCCGCAGCAGTTGACCTCGCCGCAGATCGCCATCGGGGTGCTCGTGCTCGCCCTCGGTCTGGAGATCTACGCACTGATCACCGCAGTAAAGATCGCCAACCGGACCCGACGCGGACGCTGGCTGGACTTCATCAAGCGGGCCAAGGAGCCCGAGCTGCCGACCAACCTGCTCGAGGACGCCGGTGCCGTGGGCGGTCTGTTGCTCGCGCTCGGCGGAGTCGTGCTGAGCGCGCTGACCCGCAATGGCGTGTTCGACGGAATCGCCACCCTGCTCATCGGCGTGCTGCTCGTGGTTATCGCGGTGTTCCTGGCCATCGAGATGAAGAGCCTGCTGATCGGTGAGGCTGCGACGAGCGAAGACTTGGCGCTGATCTCGGCCGGGCTGGCGGATGCACCGATCGTGTCGTCCGTGCACCGGTTGCGCACCATGCATCTCGGGCCGGAGGAGTTGCTGGTCACCGCGAGCATCGGGATCCAGGCTGGGACCACCGCGGAACAGATCAGCGCCGAGATCGACGACGCCGAGCAGCGGATCCGGGCGGCCGTTCCGATCGCGACGGTCATCTACATCGAGCCGGACCTGGACGGCCCGACCGAGCGCGGATTAGCCCCAAGGTCCCCGGCTAGCTCGGACGTCGCCCCGGC
>JAKEEW010000360.1 GCA_022616375.1 Sporichthyaceae bacterium | reverse complement strand
CGTTTTTCCGCACTCACATGCTGGAGTCGATTGTGGTGTCGACCCGGCAGACCGACGGGTCGGGCCACGATGTGGTCTCCCGGGTGTGGCTGGGGCACCAGCTGCCCTCCCCGGGTACCGCGCTGTGGCTGGATCACCTCCGTAGGGATGGGGTCGGTTCGGATGATGCGGCGTTGCCGGTGACCGACTTCGACTTCGGCACGATGCTGTCCAACCGGGTCGACCACACCGACGGCAAGCTGGAGCTGCCGATGCCTCGGGTGACCAAGGTGTACACCGAGACCGGTGGCCGGGTCGATGTGGTCTACTCTGGGCAGGCCACCCCGGACCCGTTGTCGTGCCCGTTCAACGCCGACGAGTGGGCCGGCTGGGACGAGTGGTATCAGAGCAAGGCCGGCAACTGGGTCAACAACACCGAGCTGTGCTACCCGATCTGGTACGCCCCGGAGGGTGAAACCCCCAAGGCGGGGATCTTCCACAAGTATGTGGTGCGGTCGGTGACCGAGGTCGACCGGGTCGGCGGCTCCCCGGACGTGCTCACCTCCTACGACTACTCCCCGGGTTCGGGCGTGGGCGCGGGGTGGGCATGGGACCCGGACTGGCACAAGAGCTCCTGCGATGACCCGGACCTGCTCACCGACGCATACTGGTCGGACTTCCGCGGCTTCGAACAAGTCCGGGTCACCACCGGCAGCCCGCTGCCCAACACCCAGCAGCAGGTGACCACCCACACGTTCTTCCGGGGTATGGATGGCGACCCGATCACCTACTGCTCCGGCGGTAGCCGCAGCATCTCGATCGCCGACTACGACGGCACCGCGTGGCCCGACCACCACTGGCTGCGAAACCAGCCACTGCAGGTGCAGCGCTACCGCAAGGAAAGCAGCGGTTCGCTGACCGAGCTGTCCAGCGAGCGCTACCAGTACTGGTGGCCCGGCGCGGCCGCGGACGGGCCGGACAAGCACAACGCCCGCACCGTACGCCGCGACGAAATCCACACCCGCACCCGGCTGCTCGACACCTCCGGTAACCCGACCGGGTGGCGCACCGCCACCCCGTATGAGGCGGCGTTCGAGGCCAATGAGTACGGCCGCGAGGACAAGGTCATCGACTGGGGCGATGACGCTCTCAACTCCGACAACACCTGTGTGGACTACAGCTACGCCGCACCCCAAGGTGGGTTGCAGGCTTTGATGGTCGAGTACAGGTCCCGCGGGACCCGCTACCAGATGAGCACCGGCGGGACCGACTGTGTGACCGGGATCACCGAGATCGCCCGCACCGAGGTGCTGTTCGACGGGGCAACCCTGCCCGACGCGCAGGCGGTCAACGACGGCAACCCGACCGAATCCCGCACCTACCTCAACAGCACCGACACCCTCACCGCGAAGGCCACCTATGACGGGTTCGGCCGGGTCGTCACCGCCACCGACGGGCGCGGCAAGACCACCGGCACCAGCTACAGCCCGGCCACCGGCTGGCCGCACAACGGGATCACCACCACCAACCCGCTCAGTCACGCCACGATCACCTGGTTGTCGCCCAGGTTCGGGCTGCCCACCAAGATCCAGGACCCGAACAGCAAGGTCACCGAGCTGGACTACGACACCGTGGGCCGGCTTCTGCGGGTCTGGCGGCCGACCGAGCCGCGGGCCGGCGGTAGCGCCTCGGCGAAGTTCACCTACACCTT
>JAKEEW010000359.1 GCA_022616375.1 Sporichthyaceae bacterium | reverse complement strand
GCGGTCGATCGTCTGGACCTCACGCTGCCGGACGGCTGTATCTGTGGACTGGTGGGCGCCAACGGCTCGGGCAAGAGCACCACACTCCAGATGCTGTCCGGCGTCACCCGTCCAACCAGCGGCTCGGCCACCGTCCTGAGCCTCGATATCGAGCGACAATCGGTCGAGCTGAGGCGCCAGGTAGCCCTGGTGCCCCAAGGGAAGGGACTCTATTCCCGGCTCGAGGCGGACCGTTTTCTCCGATACTACGCGAGCTTCTTTCCCGAAGCGGACCCCACGGCGGGCGCCCGGCTGTTGCAGCGGTGGGGGGTCCCGGCCGATCAGCCGATTGGCGCGCTGTCACATGGAAGCCGGGCCAAGGTCCTGCTGGCCGCCGCCATGTCCCGTCGTCCGAGGCTCTGGCTGCTCGACGAGCCGACTGAAGGGCTCGACCCGGAGGCACAGGAAGGAGATGGTCGTTACGATCGTGGCGACCGCCGGCGATGGCGGCGCCGGCGTGGTGCTGGCCACGCACCGGCTGGAGGAAGTGGAGCGGGTGTGTGATCGGATCGTCCTGCTCGGTCGCGGCCGGTTCGTCATGGCCGAGGACCTCGACCAGCTCAAGTCGCAGTGGAAGCGCATCCGGGTTTGGAACGTCGAGGTTCCGGATGACACCGGTAACTGGCCCGGTGTCGTTCGGGTCGAGCGGGTACCGGGCAGCACGGTGTTGGTTGTCAGCCAGGCCGCGGACGAGATCGTTCGGCGGCTGGCGGTGGAGTCCGGCGCGGTGGACATCGAAGGCCTGAGCCTGCGCGACATCTACCTGGCGCTGGAGAGAGGAACCGGCCCGTCATGATTGTCTGGAAGACATGGTTCGACGTCCGTGCGCGCTTCGGGATCGCACTGGGAATCGGCGCGATCTACGCCGTCGGCGTGGTCCTGGTGTTCGCCCGTATCACCGGCCGACTGGGTGGGCCGCTGGATTGGGAGATGTCTCCCGAAGAGGGGGCAGCGGTGGCCCGACTGGCTGCCGACTACGGCGCCTACCTGCGGCAAGCCTGGACCTGGGACGCCGGCGGATTCATCCCGTACCTCGCGGCGCTCCTGACGGTCGGGGGTGTGATGAGCGAGCCGCGCGAGGGCACGGCAGTCCTGAGCCTGAGCCTGCCGGTCAGCCGGGCGCGGTGGATCGTGGTGCAGGGGGTGGTGGCTTTGGCCATGACGCTGGTCGTGGCCGTCACCCTCGCATTGTTGCTGCTCGGCGGCGGTCTGCTACTCGGTGCCGGTTCACCGGCCGGCCTGGCGTTCGGAGGGCTGATACCCGCCGGGCAACAGGCGGCGGCCGCGATCGGAGCCACGCTGTTCGTCACCGCGTGGCAGCGGGACATCCCGCGCAG
>JAKEEW010000358.1 GCA_022616375.1 Sporichthyaceae bacterium | reverse complement strand
TGCCGTCGGTGATGGCGGCGTCGAGCTCCGCGTCGGAGGGCGGACCGCTGGGGCGACCGGTGTCCCGCCGGTCGGCCACCGTGGGAGCTTCGTCGGCGATGAGCGTGCCGGGCAGGAGCACGATTGCGGTCGTACCCCCATATGCCGACCCGGACAGTTTGACCTTGATGCCGTGCCGCTCGGCCAGGCGCGCCACGACATAGAGTCCCAGCCGGGCGGTGGAGCTCATCTTGAACTCGCCCGGAGTGTTGAGCTGCTTGTTGGCGGCGGCCAACTCGTCGGGCCCCATGCCCAGCCCACGGTCTTCGATCTCGATGGCGAAGCCGTTGCCGACCACGGAGCCACCGACGCGGACAACGGTCTGCGGCGGGGAGAACGTGACCGCGTTCTCGATCAGCTCGGCGAGCAGGTGAATGACGTCGCCGACGCCGCGGCCGACCAGGGAGGCGGGGCCGACCGGCGCCACGGTGACCCGGGTGTAGTCCTCAACCTCGGCCAGGGCGCCGCGCAGCACGTCGACCAGCGGGACCGGTTTACGCCAGGCCCGCCCGGCGGTGGCCCCGGAGAGCACGATGAGGTTCTCGGCGTTGCGCCGCATCCGGGTGGCGAGGTGGTCGACGCGGAACAGCTCGGCCAGCTCCTCGGCGTCGGTGGAGCGCCGCTCCATCGCGTCGAGCAGGCCGAGCTGGCGGTGCAGCAGCGCTTGGCTGCGCCGGGCCAGGCTGAGGAACACGTCACGGACGCTGCGGCGCAGCTCGGCCTGCTCGACCGCGACCCGTACCGCGGTCTGCTGCACGGTGGTGAACGCCCGGCCGACCTGGCCCACCTCGTCGTCGCCGAAGTCCAGCGGCGGTGCCTCGGCCTCGATGTCGACCCGTTCACCGTGCTGGAGCCGGTCGACCACCCGGGGCAGCCGGTGGAAGGCCAGGTCGAGGGCGGCCTTGCGCATGCGTTCGAGCTGCCCCACCAGCCGGCGGGCGGTGGTGATCGACACGATGATCGAGGCGATGACGGCGATCAGGCCCAGGCCGCCGGCCAGGGCGAGCCGCACGATGATCCCGGTCGCTTCGGGGGTGGCCCGGGTCAGGCTCGAGTCGGCG
>JAKEEW010000357.1 GCA_022616375.1 Sporichthyaceae bacterium | reverse complement strand
CAGGCCGCGCCCACCAACGGCGTCCGGCTCGGCGTCGCGACGGGCGGGCAGCGTCGTCGAGCCACCGTCGGTGACCCGGATGCGCACGAACACGGTGCCCTGCCCCGCACCTGAGCCGTGGCCGTTGCTCCCCACCGCCGCCGGGGCACCGCCATCCGCGCCGATGAACCACCACAGCCGGATCACCCCGCCGGAGAGCGGGGCGGCGTGGCACACCGCGTTGCCGAGCAGCTCGGCCACGACCGCGACGGTATCGGCGAGCAGCGTCTGCGGGATGCGGCCACCGAGCTCCCGGGCCAGGCGCTGGCGGGCAATCCGCGCGCCCCGGGCATCATGGGGCACGGTCACGGTGCGCGCCCGGCCGGTCCGGGTCAAGCCGTCAGTCATCATCGATACGCTCACGCCTCCCCCGACGCCAGTGGGGGCGGGGCAACGTCGGCGCGCCGAAGACGCACCTCCGCGACGGTTCCGCCCCCGTCGCGCGGACGTAATGATACCCATCCATTTTGTCGCTCCACGAGCCGGCGGACCAGGTAGAGCCCCAAGCCGACTCCACCCCGCCCGTCCTCGTCGGTCCGGGCCCGCCAGAACCGCTCGAACGCCCGCTCGACGTGGGCCGGGTCGATGCCCGCGCCGCGGTCACAAACCCGAACAAAGACCGTACCTGCATCGGCACCGGCCTCGAGCTGCACCGTCGGCGCCTGACCCGTCGAGGTGCTCCGCACCGCGTTCGTGACCAGCTCGGACACCACCGCGGTCAGCATGACGGGATCGCCGCTGGCCGGGGGGAGGCTGCTGGGCAGCTCCAGCTCGACCCGGTCCCGAACGTCAGCCGGGAGCTGGTTCGCCGCCCGCCGCATCGCCTCAACCGGGTCAAACGGCACTGTCCGCACCAACCAGCCCTCGGAGGAGTCACCGACCGAGGCACCCAGCAGGCGGTCCACCAGCCGGGCCAGCTCATCCGCCCGCGCCGCCAGCACCCGGGCCGCCTCCCGCCGGTCGTCGTCGCGCAGCGACTCCCACCGGTCGGCGAGCATGTGGGCATAGCCCTTGACCACGGTGACCGGGGTACGCAGCTCATGGCCGGCCACGGCGAGAAACAGAGCCCGGTCGTCCTCGGCCGCCGCCACGCCGGTCACCCGCTCCGGCTCGCCGTGCACCTGCGCGGCCGTGGCAGCGACCAGCGCCAGCACCGGTCGCAGCTCGGGGTCGGCGGCCGCGTCGGGGTCGGCGAAGTAAAGGTGCACCGCACCGAGCCGGCGGCCGGATGCCCGTACCGGATGCCCGAGCGTGGACCGCACCCCGCGGCCAGCCAGAGACTCCCCCCACGACTGGCTCAGCGCGGCCTCGTCGGCGTGGTCCGCCGCCACCGGCTGGCCCAGCGCCCACGCCATCACCCCGCAGGCGGCGACCACCCGACCACCGGAGTCGGACAGCTCGGTGTAGGTGGCCCCGAGCGCCCCGGTGGCCTCCTGGGCCGTGCTGACCACGGCGTCGATCGCGGTGAGCCCCGTCGCCCCACCCACCGGCACATCGCCATGGGCGCTCAGGCCGTCGACGAGCCGACGGTAGTCGATGGGCATGGGCCGAGTCT
>JAKEEW010000356.1 GCA_022616375.1 Sporichthyaceae bacterium | reverse complement strand
GCCCCGTTCGGCGGCGCGCTGCCCGACGGCGTCTCGCTGGCCGATCCGGAGCTGCCCGACCTGCCCGCGCTGGTCTCCGCCGACCTGCTGGCCAGCACCGGCCGGGAGGTTGGCGAGTCGCTGGTCGTCGGCCTGGGCAACGGCGACTACCGGCTGCGGATCGCCGGCTCGGTCGACGCGCTACCCACCACCGCCGGCAGCGGCATCCTGGTCGACTACCAGAGCTTCGCCGAGACCCGCTACCTGGCGACGACGTCGCTGGAGCAGCCGAGCGAATGGTGGATCGCCTCGGCGGACCCGGCGGCCACCGCGAACGCCCTGGCCGGCAGCCAGGATCAGGTGGTGGCCGTGCACGATCGGCTGACGATCGGTGAGCAGCTCCGCAACGACCCGCTCAGCGGTGGCCTGCAGGGCGCGCTCCTGCTCGGCTTCGGTGCCGCGGTGGCGTTCGCGGCGATCGGGTTCGCGGTCAACGCCGCGGTCTCGGCCAGGGAACGGCTCACCGAGTTCGCCTTGCTCCGGGCGCTGGGCGTGAGCTCCCGGCAGGTGTTCGGGCTGCTCGGGGTGGAGCAGGCGTTTCTCGCCGTGCTCGGCCTGGCCGGCGGGCTGGTGCTCGGCCTGGTGGTCGCGGATCTCATGGTGCCGCTGGTGGTGTCCTCCAGCCAGGCCACCGCGGTTCGCCCTGACGTGATCCTGGTGACCAACTGGCCACCCCTGCTGATCATGCTGGGCGGCGTGATGGTGGTGCTGGCGGCGATCGTGGCGGTCCTGGCCGGCGGGCTGCGGCGCCGCGGGCTGGGTGCCACGCTGCGGATCGGGGAGGACAGGTGAGCGGGCGTAGCGACCGAACGATTGAGCGCTGCGCCGCTTCAGCGAGCCGGTCCGCCGAGCGGAGCGCTTCGTCGAGCCGGCCCGCCGAGCGGAGCGAGGTGGACAGGTGAGCTGGGCAGAGCTGGTATGGCGGCAGGCTCGGGTGCACCGGGGCACCCTGGCGACCCTCGGCGCGCTGGTGCTGATCACCACGTTCCTGGCCGCGGCGGCGCCCCGAGCGGTCACCGCGGGCTACGACGACGCACTGGCCAAGCTCCTGCAGGAAGCGCCCGACCTGCGCAAGGACATCACCGTCTTCGGCTCCCTGGCCGGTTCTCAGGACACCGCCGAGATCGCCGAGCTGGACACCGCCGCGAAGCTGGAGCAAGCCGGCGAGGACCTGGGCCGCCAGATCCAGGCGCCACTTCGGCAGATGATGGGCGAGCCGATCGCGACCGGACGCTCCCAGACGCTGGCGATTCTCGACCGCCTGATCGGCGCCCAACGCGGGAGCCAGTTCATCAACCTGCGCTACGACAGCGACGTGCCCGAGCGGATCCGCTACGTGGAGGGCGCCGCGCCCGGCGCGGGTGGCACGGTCGAGGTCTTCGAAGGTGGCGGCGCGTCCATCACGCTCGACCGGATCGACATCGCGGTCTCCCGGCGGACCGCGGAGCAGATGAAGTTCGAGGTCGGCGATCAGCTTCGGGTCCGCACCAAGCCGAGCCTGGTCCCGATCCCGCAGATCGAGCTGGTCGCCCGGATCAGCGGCATCTTCGAGCCGATCGATGCGGCCGAACCGGTCTGGTCCTATACGCCCAGCCTGCTCGGGGCGCAGCTGCGCCCGGTCGCGCTTGGTGGCCAGGACATCGAGGCCACCGGCATCCTCAGCGCCGAGAGCTACGCGAGCTTCGCGCGGATGGCCGGACCGACTCCGCGCTTCGTCTGGCGCTACCACTTCGACTTCTCCCAGATCACAGTGGCCCAGATCGACCAGGCGTTGAACGCGGTCAACCATGCGGTGACCCAGATCCCCGAGATCGACGAGAGCACGCCCGCGCTGAACCTGTCGGCCATCACGTTCCTGCGCGAGCTGATCACGGGGTTCGAGGGCCAGCGCCGGACCGCGCACACGATCCTTTCGCTGTCCGGCTACGCGATCATCGCGGTCGCGATCGTGGTGCTCGCGCTCGCCGCACAGCTCGCGGCCGAGCAGCGGCGGGCCTCGCTGGCCCTGATCCGGGCCAGAGGCGGATCCCTGATGCAGGCGACCGGCCTGGTCGTGATCGAGATCGCGATGGTCGCGATACCGGCCGCGGTCGCGAGCTACGTGGCCGCGACCTGGCTGGTCCCGACCCGATCCGCAGTGCCGAGCAGCACCACGGGGGTGCTGGTCATCGCTGCTGCCGCGGTGCTGCTGCCGGCCGCATTCGCGGCGTTCACGCATCGCCGGGTGGCCAAGGACGAGCGCCGGGACCTGGTGAGCATCCGTCCGTCCCCGCGCCGGCTGGCCGCCGAGGCGCTGGTCGTCACGCTGGCCGCAGCCGGCGCCTACACGCTGCACACGCGCGGGCTGACCACCGCGGCCGAGCAGCTCGGCACCGATCCCTACCTGGTGTCCGTTCCGGTGCTCATCGCGCTCGCGGCCGGCCTGCTGGCGCTGCGGGCATACCCGTACCCGCTGCGCGCGCTGGGTCAGCTCACCTCGGCCCGGCGCGGCGCGGTCGGGTTCGTCGGTGTGGCACGGGCGTCCAGGGAAGCCAGCCCGGCCGCGCTGCCGCTGCTCGCGCTGCTCATGACGCTGGGGCTCGGGATCTTCGGCAGCGTGCTCGACACCAGCGTGAGCCGCAGCATGGAGCAGCAGACCTGGCGCGATATCGGCGCCGATGCGAGGTTGGAAGGGTTCGGGTTCGACGACGCCGCGGTCGCCCGCCTAGCCGAGGTCCCCGGAGTGAACACGGTCATCCGCAGCTTCCAGACCACCGACGCCGACCTGCGGATCGAGGGGATCACCGCCCGACCGGTGGCGCTGGTGGCAGTGGACTCGGCCGGCTACGCACCGCTGCTGCGCCGGATCGGGTTGGACCTGCCGCTGCCGCCGAGCGGTGCGATGCCCGGCCCGACCGGAGCGCTGCTGTCCCCGGCACTGGCGCAGGGCTTCGGGGACAACCGGGAACTGTCCGTGCAGTGGGGATCCAGCAACGTCGACATCGAGATCGTCGGCACGATCGAGCGGTTCCCCGGCGTCGCGCCCGGGTGGGACCTCGTGGTGCTCCCGTACGAGCCGGCGGAAGTCGCCGGTGCGTCGCCGACCGTGCTGTTCATCGACGGCCCCGACGTTCCCGGCGATGCGCTGCGCACCGCCGCCGCGGACGAGCTGGTGAGCGTGGCCACCCGGGCCGATCGGCTGGCCGAGCTCGGCGACAATCCGCTGACCAGGCTGATCCTCTCGGCGTTCCGGCTCGGGCTGCTCGCGCTCGCCGCCTACTCGGTGCTAGCCATCCTGCTGGGCCTGGTGCTCGGCGCGGACCGGCGCGGCCGGGTGGTGTCGTACCTGCGCACCCTCGGGCTGAGCCAGCGGCAGTCGTACGGGCTGTTGCTGCTCGAGATCGGCCCGCTGGTCGCGCTCGCAGTGGTGGCCGGGCTCGTGGTCGGACTGCTGATCTCACTGGTGGTCTCGTCCGGCGTGGATCTGCGCCCGTTCACCGGCACCGCTGACGCGCCGCCGCTGGCGGTCGACGTCGGGGTACTGTCCCTGCTGGCTGCGGCCCTGATCGCGCTGGTCGCCATCGCGATCGTGGTCGACGCGGCGCTGAACCGCCGCCGGCAACTAGGAAGTGTGTTGAGGGTAGGTGAGCAGTGATGAGTGAGGCGGTCGACTACGCCACGCTGGAACAGCGCGCGACGGCGCGCGGTCCGGTGTTCGGCGAGCACGCCCACATCGTGTGCGACAACCTGGTCCGGATCTACAAGACCGAGGGCATCGAGGTTGTCGCGCTGCAGGGTCTCGATCTTCTGGTCGACCAGGGCGCCTTCATCGCGCTAGTCGGCGCGTCCGGGTCGGGTAAGTCCACGCTGCTCAATATCCTGTCCGGGCTGGACGTGCCGACCGCGGGCGTGGCTCGGGTCGGGGATGCGGATCTGCTGAGCATGTCGGCCAAGGAGCGGCTGCGCTACCGTCGCGAGGTCGTTGGTTTCGTCTGGCAGCAGACCGGGCGGAACCTGCTCGGCTACCTGACCGCGGCCGAGAACGTGGCGCTACCGATGCAGTTCGCCGGGGTTCAGCGAGCCGACCGGCAGGAGCGGGTCGAGGAGCTGCTCGAGCTGGTCGGCGTCGGCTACTGCGCGGACCGCCGGCCGGACGAGCTGTCCGGCGGTGAGCAGCAGCGGGTCGCGGTTGCCGTCGCGGTCGCGAACGAGCCCGAGGTGCTGTTCGCCGACGAGCCCACCGGTGAGCTGGACACCGCCACCTCCGCCGAGGTGTTCGCCGCGCTCCGGACGGTCAACGGCGCGATGGGAGTCACCGTCGTCGTGGTCACCCACGATCCCCTGGTGGCCAACCACGTCGACCGTACGGTTGGGATCAGGGACGGCCGGACCAGCTCCGAGGTGCTGCGCCGGACCGAGCTCAACGAGCTCGGTCACGAGGAGGTCGTGGCCGAGGAGTACGCGGTGCTCGACCGGGCCGGGCGGCTGCAGCTGCCCCGCGACTTCACCACCGCTCTGGAGATGGAGCGCCGGGTCAGGCTCGCCCTGGAGCCCGATCACATCGGGGTCTGGCCCGACCACGCTCGGGTGCGGCGACCCGGGGCATCGTCCGGTTCCGACCAGGAAAGCAGCAGCTCATGACCGAACCGATGGTCGTCGTCGAGAACCTGTCCAAGGTCTACCGGACCGGGCAGATCGAGGTACACGCGCTGAAGTCGGTGAGCTTCTCGGTGCAGCCCGGGCAGCTGGTCGCGGTCCAGGGCCGCTCCGGCTCGGGCAAGACCACGATGCTCAACCTGATCGGCGGTCTGGATGCGCCGGAACAAGGTCGGGTAGTCGTGGACGGCCACGAGGTCACCGCGCTGGACGAGGCCGGCCTGCTGCGGCTGCGCCGAGAGACCGTCGGTTTCGTGTTCCAGTCGTTCGGCCTGATCTCGGTGCTGTCGGCGGCCGAGAACGTCGGGGTGCCGCTGCGGCTGGCCCGGGTCGGCGGCGAGGAGCGGGAAGATCGCGTGCGCCGGCTGCTGGCGCTGGTCGGACTGCAGGCGCACGTCAACCAGCGACCGTACGAGCTATCCGGCGGCCAGCAGCAGCGGGTCGCGATCGCCCGGGCGCTGGCCAACCGGCCACGGCTGCTGATCGCGGACGAGCCGACCGGCCAGCTCGACTCGCAAACCGGTCGCGAGATCATGCAGCTGATCCAGGCGCTGGTCCGCACCCAGGGGGTGACCGCGATCGTGGCCACCCACGACCCGGGCCTGCTCAACCTGGCCGACACGGTGCTGGAGCTGCGCGACGGCGCGCTGGTCGGTCAGGCGGCCGTCCCGGTCTAGTTCTCCTGCTTCCCATCCCTCCGACCGGCGCCGCTTGACAACCGCCTATCGCGATATATCGTGGTCTTCATCGAGACGCGATATATCGCGATAGGCG
>JAKEEW010000355.1 GCA_022616375.1 Sporichthyaceae bacterium | reverse complement strand
CCGAGGTTCCCGCTGCGACCGGCGGTGATCAGCTCCACCACCTGACCGTGGGTCACGTCGGTGGCCCTCACCTGGGCGACCATCCGGCCGAGATAGAGCGCGGCGATGCGATCCGACACGGCGAACACGTCGTTCATGTTGTGCGAGATGAGCACCACGGCGAGCCCGGTGTCGGCGAGGTGGCGCACCAGCTCGAGCACCTGCGCGGTCTGCGCCACGCCTAGGGCCGCGGTCGGTTCGTCCAGGATCACGACCTTGCTGTTCCAGAGCACCGCCTTGGCGATGGCCACCGTCTGGCGCTGCCCACCGGACAGGCTCGCCACCTGCTGGCGCACCGACTTCACCGTCCGTACGGCGAGGCTGCGCAGGGTCTCGGCGGCCATGTGCTCCATGGTGGGGTCGTCGAGGACGATCCGGTGGCGCCGCTCGCGGCCGAGGAACATGTTCTGCACGATGTCGAGGTTGTCGCACAGGGCCAGGTCCTGATAGACCACCTCGATGCCGAGGTGCGCCGCGTCGCGGGGGCCGTGGATGGTCACCGGCCGCCCGTCGAAACGGACCTCCCCGGCGTCGGTGGAGTAGATGCCGCTGACGCATTTGACCAGAGTGGACTTTCCGGCGCCGTTGTCGCCGACGAGGGCGGTCACCTCGCCGGCGTGCACCGAGAAGTCGACGTCGTGCAGCACCTGCACGGCGCCGAAGCTCTTGTACAGCCCCCGCACTTCTAGTAAGGGTCGTCGGTCGGTTCCGGTCACGGTGCTCCCTCCCCGGGCCTGCGGGCCCCTGGGGTTGCACCGGGGCCGGAATGGACATTACCTCCGGCGCCGTCGGAGGGCAGGGCCACAAAGCGACGCCGGAGGCTCTGGGTGAAGGGTCAGGAGATGCCGGCGGCGGTGCAGGCCGCGGCGTACGCCGCGGTGCACAGCTCGGCCTTGGTGACGAACCCGTCGTTGATCACGAGTGTGATGTTGTCCTTGGTGATGGATACCGGAATGAGCAGCTTGGCCGGCACGTCCTTGCCGGACTCGGTGTCGCGCACGGTCTGACCCTTGGCCAGCGCGACCGCCAGCTCGGCGGCACCGTCGGCCTCCTGCTTGATCGCCTTGTAGACGGTCATGCACTGGTCCCCGACGAGCACGTTCTGCAGGCCCTGCACGGTGGCGTCCTGGCCGGTGACCGGGACCTTGCCGTTGAGCCCGTTACGCTTGAGCACGGCGATGGCCGCGTT
>JAKEEW010000354.1 GCA_022616375.1 Sporichthyaceae bacterium | reverse complement strand
CGCCGCCCACCCGCGCAGGAACATGTTGATGTCCCCCACGACCGTCTCGACCGGCAGCAGCAGCCGGGACCGAACCGTGAGCTCACGGATCCGGTCGCGGGCACGCCGCATCGCCTTGTCCGAGGGCCAGCGGGCCAGGAAGGTGACGCCACGCTTGCCCCGCCATCCCCGCGACCGCACCCACCGGTGGTGGAAGCCGAGGAAGTCGAACCCCTCGCCGCCCTCCGCCAGGTGCACGATCCGGGTCTTGGCCTCCTTCGGCTCCAGGCCGAGGTCGGCCAACAGCAACCGCAGCCGCCCCAGGGCGGCGTCGGCCTGCTCGCGGGACTTGCGCATCACCACCACGTCGTCGGCGAACCGGACCAGCACTCCGTGCGCCCGGCTGTCCCACGCCCGGTCGACCCGGTGCAGGTACACGTTGCGCATCAAAGGGCTGATCACACCCCCTTGCGGGGTTCCGGTCACCGAGTGCGAAACCGCTCCCGCGTCCATCACCCCGGCGCGCAGCATCGCGCGCAGGAGCTTGACCACGGGCCGGTCCACGACGCGTTCCTCGACCGCCCGCATCAACCGGTCTTTCGGGATCGCCTCGCAACAGCTGGCGATGTCCGTCTCCACCACCCACCGCCGGCCGCGCCAAGCCTCATCGATGACGACTTGGAGTCCGTCGTGCGCCGGGCGCCTCGGGCGGAACCCGAAGCTGCACGGCCGACAGCCCGCCTCGAAAATCGGCTCAAGCACGATCTTCACCGCGGCCCGCGCGATCCGATCACCAACCGCGGGGATCGACAGCGGCCGCCGTTGGTTGACGCCCGGCTTCGGGATGAACACCCGACGCGCCGGCAACGGCCGATACCGTCCTTCCCGCAGCTCGTCGGCCAGCTCGCCGGGCAGCCGGGCCACCCCGTACTCCTCGACCTGGTCCAAGGTGGTGCGGTCGATGCCCGGTGCGCCGCCGTCGCGGCGCACCGCGACCCACGCCCGCCACAGGACGTCCCTGCGCGGGACCTTGTCCCACAGCGCGTGGAACCGTCGCCCGGGATCAGCCCTGGCCGCCCGGTACAGCGTGTGTTGCGGGGCACGCACCTTGTCCAGCGGACAACGTCCGCCGCCGGCGGGACTAGCCAAACCCTCGGCACTCACCGGGCACCCCCAGCTACCACGACACGCATCGACGAAGCAGTGGCCCTTCCCTCACCGGCGGTTATGTTGTCCGCTCGGCTCAACCGGTCCTACGGCCACCTCCGACGCCCTTCCGGCCGGCTTCCACTTCCCGGCTCATCACCGGTTATAGGCCGCCTCGCTCCAGCGGTCTTGCGCAGCCCACCGGGCCGGGGAGGGCCTGTCCAGTTCCCGCCGCCACTATCCGAACGTTCCGCGCCCCTTACGCCGGGGAGTCCTTCACGGCTGCGCTTCCAGGCTCTACGCCGCCTCCATGACCTTCGCCATCTCCTTCGACGCTCGGCACTCCCTCGTCCCACCCGCCACCGGATGAGTCTTGTAACGACACGGCAGGCCTCGCCTCACGCTACGGACCGTTCAGTCGCACACCCCATCGGCGTTCGACGCTGGGCTTCGACCCCGGCCGTTTCCAGACGAAGCCGCCAGCCTGCTACCGGACCCCCAGGCGGCTACCCGGACCGGACTACCACCGGCAAGCGACAACGAGCTTACGGATCAGTCGTCAACCATCCATTTCGATCAACCACCAATCACTACTGGACGCACAAGGAGCACGCATGAGCAGCCCCGTGCTGCAGACCAAGGGCCTGTCCAAGCGATACGGGCGGCGCCCGGCGCTGACCGACTGCACGCTTGCCGTCCCATCCGGCCGGGTGGTCGGGCTGGTCGGCCCGAACGGCGCCGGCAAGACCACCCTGCTGCACATCGCGGTGGGTCTGCTGCCACCCACGGCGGGCCAGATCGAGGTGCTCGGCGGCCAGCCGGCATCCGGCGCCGCCCAGCTGGCCAAGGTGGGCTTCGTGGCCCAGGACACGCCCACCTATGCCGGCCTGTCCATCGCCGACCACCTGCGGTTCGGTGCGCACACCAACCCCGGCTGGGATCAGCAGCTTGCCGACGACCGGATCACCAAGCTCGGGCTCGACCCCACCCAGAAGGCCGGGAAGCTCTCCGGCGGGCAACGCGCTCAGCTCGCGCTGACCCTCGCCATCGCGAAACGACCGGGGCTGCTCATCCTCGACGAGCCCGTGGCCAGCCTCGACCCACTGGCCAGGCGCGAGTTCCTGCAGGGCCTGATGGCATACATGGCCGAACACGACGCCAGCGTGATTCTGTCCTCGCATCTGGTCTCCGACCTGGAACGCGTGTGCGACTACCTGGTCGTGCTCGTCGCTTCCCGGGTCCGGATCGCCGGCGAGGTGGAAGATCTGCTGGCCAGCCACTGCCGGCTGATCGGCCCTCGCCGCGACCTCGCCGAGCTCCCGGCCGGCGTCGAGGTGATCCAGGACAGCCACACCAATCGGCAGTCCACCTTGATCGTGCGCAGTACCGCCCCGATCCACGACCCGTCGTTCACCGTCGAGCAGCTCACCCTCGAAGACCTGGTCCTGGCCTACATGTCGCAGGCCGCCAGCAACCCCCGACCGGCAATGGAGACGACCCGATGATCTGGTTCACCTGGCGCCAGTTCCGCATCCAGGCCTGGATCACTGCAGCCTTCCTGGTTGCGTTCGGAGTGGTCCTGCTGGTCACCGGTCGCGAGGTTGCGGACGCGTTCGACGCAGCCGGCCTTGCCGCCTGCCAGGGCGACTGCGCCAGCGCGATCAACAACTTCCTCGCCCGGCTTGGGAGCATGGCCGCCAGCGGGGTGTACGACCTCGCCACGCCGATCATGTATCTCGCCCCGGCGCTCGTCGGGATCTTCTGGGGCGCTCCGCTGCTCGCCCATGAGCTGGAGACCGGCACGCACCGCCTGGCCTGGAACCAGTCGATCACCCGTACCCGCTGGCTGGCCACCAAGCTGGCCGTCATCGGCGCGGCGACGGCGGCGGCCGTTGGGTTGCTCAGCTGGGCTGTCACGGTATGGGCGAGCAAGATCGACCAGGCCACCGGCGACCGGATCACCCACATCCCGGAGCGCGGCATCGTCCCGATCGGCTACGCCCTGTTCGCGTTCATGCTCGGGGTGACCCTCGACATGCTCATCCGCCGCAGCATTCCCGCCATGGCCGGCACGCTCGCGATCTACGGCGCGATCGTCGTGGCGATGGAGGACTGGGTTCGGGCCCGCCTGGTGGCCACCAGCCATGCGGTCAACCCCCTGGACCTCGAGTCGCTGGAGCAGCTGCTCATCGAAGACCAGTCCGGGTGGATGTCGGTGGTCGGCGGCGCCAACCTGCCTGATGCCTGGGTTGTATCCAACCGAACCATCACCGAGACCGGCCAGCTCTTCACCGGACCAGCGGACCCGCAGTTCTGCGGGCCCGACGCGGTTGCCCGCGCCTGCGGTGACTGGATCGGCACCCTCGGCCTGCGTCAGGAGCTCACCTACCACCCCGCCAGCCACTTTTGGCCGCTGCAGTGGGTGGAGACCGGGATCTTCGTCGCCGCCGCCATGCTGCTCGCCGGCTTCTGCTTCTGGTGGACCCGCCGGCGCCTCACCTGACCCGGCGCCTAACCTGACCCGGCGCCTCACCTGACCCTGTTTCTGGATCATTACTGGCGGCCTGCGCAAATGATCACCTAGTTTGGGCGATTTGTCTGGGCAGATTGCCAGTAATGATCGGGAAGAGGCGCGCGGTCGGCTACAGCTAGCCGGTCAGCTTCGGCAGCACGTCCCGGCCGAAGACGTCGATCCACTCCCGCTGGTTGCGGCCGACGTTGTGCAGGTAGATCGCATCGGCACCGAGGTCGAGGAACCTCTGGATCTCGGCTCGATGCGCGTCCGGGTCGGCGGAGATGAGCATCCGGCCGTCGAAGTCCTCGGCCCGGACCAGCTTCGCGATCTGTTCGAAGTCGAACGGCGAGCGGATGTCCTGCTTGGGGAACTTCATCCCACCGTTGGGCCACTCCACCTTCGCGTTGGTCAGCGCCGCTTCGTCGGTCTCGGCCCAGGACAGATGCAGCTGGATGATCTTCTTCTGGCTGCCCGGCTCCCGGCCGGCCGCGCTGGCACCCTCGTCGAACTTCCCGAACAGGTTCGCGATCTTCTCCACCGGAGCGCCCGGGGTGATGATCCCGTCCACGGTCCGGCCGGATCGTTTCGCCGTCACCGGGCCGGCCGTCGCTACGTAGATCGGCGGCGGGGTGGCCGGCATGGTCCACAGCCGGGCCGTCTCCAGGGTGAAGTACTGCCCCTGATGCTTGACGTCGGTTCCGGTGAACAGCTTCTGGATGATCTCGATCGCTTCCCACATCCGGCTCAGCCGCACCGGCGGCTCCGGCCAGTACCCACCGACGATGTGCTCGTTGATCGCCTCGCCCGAGCCGAGGCCGAGCCAGTGCCGTCCCGGGTACATCGCCGCCAGGGTGGCCGATGCCTGCGCCACCACGGCCGGGTGGAACCGGAACGACGGGCAGGTCACGCCGGGGCCGATGTCGCCGCGGGTGCGCTCACCCAGTGCGGCGAGCACGTTCCAGACGAACCCGGCCTGGCCCTGCGCCGGCACCCACGGCTGGTAGTGGTCGGCCACCATCACGCCCTCGAATCCGACCTGCTCGGCGTGCGCGCTGAGCTGGACCGCCTCGGTCGGATGGAACTGCTCGAGCATGGCGGCGTAGCCGACCTGCGGCTTGCTCACGGATGGTCCCTTCGCCGAGGCAGGCTCATGACCCTACTTCCTGATCATTACGCACCGTAGGAGGCCCGGATGTACCGGATTGCGGAGTTTGCGAAGCACTTGCGGTGCGTAATGATCCGGAATCCGGGGCCGCGGCGTGTTTCCGCAGCTCGGCCTTGGCCAGCGACATCTTGTGCACCTCGTCCGGCCCGTCGGCCAGCCGCAGCGCCCGGGCCGCGGCCCACATCCCGGCCAGCGGGTAGTCCTGGCTGACCCCGGCCCCACCGTGCAGCTGGATCGCCTTGTCCAGCACCCACTCGGTCATCGCCGGAGTGGCAATCTTGATGGCCTGGATCTCGGTGTGCGCGCCCTTGTTGCCGACCGTGTCCATCAGCCAAGCCGTCTTCAGCACCAGCAGCCTGGCCTGCTCGATCCGGACCCTGGCCTCGGCGATCCACTCCCCCACCACGCCCTGCTCGGCCAGCGGCCGGCCGAACGCGACCCGGCTCACGGCCCTGGCGCACATCAGCTCGAGAGCGCGCTCGGCCATCCCGATCAGGCGCATGCAGTGGTGGATCCGACCCGGGCCGAGCCGGGCCTGGGCGATTGCGAAGCCTTCGCCCTCCCCGGCGATCAGGTTCTCGGCCGGCACCCGCACCGAGTCGAACGTGACCTCGGCGTGCCCACCGTGATAGCGGTCGTCGAAGCCGAACACCTGCAAGTGCCGCTGGACGGTCACCCCGGCGGTGTGCCTGGGCACCAAGATCATACTCTGCTGCCGGTGCCGTGGTGCGTCCAGATCGGTCTTGCCCATCACGATGAAGATCTCGCAGCGCGGGTTCATCGCGCCCGACGACCACCACTTGCGACCGTCGATGACGTAGCTGTCGCCATCCCTGACGATCCTGGTGCCGATGTTGGTGGCGTCGGACGAGGCCACGTCCGGCTCGGTCATCCCGAACGCGGAGCGGATCCGCCCGTCGAGCAACGGGCGTAGCCAGCGCTCCTGCTGCTCGGGCGTGCCGAACATGGTGAGCACTTCCATGTTGCCGGTGTCCGGGGCGCTGCAGTTCAGCGCCTCCGGGGCCAGGTGCGGGCTGCGGCCGGCGACCTCGGCCAGCGGCGCGTACTGCAGGTTGGTCAGCCCGGCGCCATGCTCGGCGTCGGGCAGGAACAGGTTCCACAGCCCACGCCGGCGCGCTTCGGCCTTCAGCTCCTCCATGACCGCCGGAGTCGTGAACGGCGGGCCGGCGGCGAGCTGGTCGGCGTGCACCGGCTCGGCCGGATAGATGTGCGAGTCCATGAAGTCGAGCAGCCGCTCACCCAGCTTCTCTGTGGTGTCGTCGTAGTAGAACTCCATCAGCGCGCTCCCAGTGCTTCATGGCCCAGCTCGACCAGCAACCCCACCATGTCACCGATCTTCTCGAATCCCGCTCCGACGGTCTGACCGGCCACGTACCGATAGTGGATGCCCTCCACGATGACGGCCAGCTTGAAGTAGCCGAAGCCGACGTACCAGGGCAGCCGGGTCAGGTCGGTGTCGCGGCGGGCGGCATACCGGGCGGTCAGCACGGCCGACGGCGGGAAGCCGGCGCCGGCGTGGACCGCGTTGGCCACCGCGGTGTGCGGGGTGTCCCAGTAGACGACCAGCAGCCCGAGATCGGTCAGCGGGTCGCCGAGGGTCGACATCTCCCAGTCGAGCACCGCCGCGATCCGGTCGCCCGGCCCGACCATGAGGTTGTCCAGCCGAAAGTCGCCGTGCACGATCGCGGCCGCGGCCGACTGCGGGACCGCCGCGGTCAAGCGGGCGTGCAGCTCCTCGATGCCGGGCAGCGGCCGGCTCCGGGAGGCGTCCAGCTGGGTCCGCCAGCGGCGCAGCTGGCGGTCGAGGAAGCCGGCCGGCCGGCCGAAGTCGGCCAGCCCGACCGCGTCCGGCTCCAGGTCGTGCAGATCGGCGAGCACGTCGACCAGGTCGCCGGCCAGGCCGGCGGCCCGCCGCGGGCCAAGCCGGTCGGACTGCTCAGCGGTCCGGTAGACCAGCCCCGGCACCTTCTCCATCACGTAGAACGGGGCGCCGATCAGGTCCGGGTCCGGGCAGTACGCGTACGTCTTGGGCACCGGCACCGGGGTCGGCGCCAGCGCGTGGATCACCCGGAACTCCCGACCCATGTCGTGCGCGGTGGCCAGCACGTGCCCGAGCGGTGGTCTGCGGACCACCCAGCTGGACTCGCCGTCGGTGACCTCGTAGGTGAGGTTGGACCGGCCGCCCTCGATCAGGCCGCCGGACAGCGGGCCGTGCGCCAGGCCGGGTGCTTCCTGGTCCAGGAAGCCGCGCAGCCGGGTCAGGTCCAGGCCGGGCGGATCGGGCGAGCCGGCTGGTGCGGTCACGGTCGGACGACCAACCGTCCGACGGTGTCCCCGGCGGCCAGCCTGGTCAGCCCGTCGGCCGCCTGCTCGAGTGGGATCCGGCCGCCGATCAGCGGGGCGACCACGCCGGCTGCGGCCAGCGCGGTCAGCTCGGTGTGGGCCGCGGCGACCGCCGCCGGGTCGAGCTGCTTGTACAGCCCCCAGTGCAGCCCGACGATCGAGTAGTTCTTGACCAGGGCGTGGCCCAGCTGCGGCGCCTGGATGGTGCCACCGGCGAATCCGACGATCAGGATCCGCCCCTCGAACGCGATGCACCGGGTGGAGCCGGTGTAGGCATCCCCGCCGACCGGGTCGTAGACGACGTCGGCGCCGCGCCCGCCGGTGGCCTGGCGTACCGCCTGGACGAAGTCCTGCTCGCGCCGGTCCACCACCAGGTCGGCGCCGAGCTGCGCGGCCACCTTCGCCTTCTCGGCACCGCCCACCACAGCGATCACCCGGGCGCCGGCGGCCTTGCCGAGCTGGACCGCGGCACTGCCCACGCCACCGGCCGCGGCGTGCACCAGCAGGGTCTCGCCGGCCCGCAGCTCGGCCCGCCGGTGCAGGCCGAACCAGCCGGTCTGGTAGGCGATGTGCATCGCCGCGGCGGCGTCGTCGTCGAGCGGGTCCGGCGCCGTAAACGCGTCGGCCGCGTCCATCAGCGCGAAGTCGGCCAGGCACCCGGCCGGCAACGCCGGTGTCCCGATCACCCGCTCGCCCTCCAGGAACCGGTCGCCCACGTGGTCGCCGGTCGCGACGACTTCGCCGCACAGCTCCACACCTGGGGTAAACGGCAGCGGCGGGCGGATCTGGTATTGGCCCCGGCACAGCAGCACGTCGGGGAAGTTCAGCGCGGTCGCCCTGACCCGGACTAGCAGCTGGCCGGGCGCCGGCACCGGCTCGGCCGCATCCTCGACCAGCCGGAGCACGTCGGCCGGCTCGCCATGCTCGCTGAGCTGCCAGGCCCTCACAGGTAGATCCTGGACACCGTCTCGGCCACGCACACCGGCTTTGTCCCGCCCTCGCGCTCGATCGTGGTCCGGGCGACGACCTGCACGCCACCGTCGATGTCGTCGGCGGACAGCAGCTCGACCCGGCCGCGGACCCGGGAGCCGACCGGCACCGGAGCCGGGAACCGCACCTTGTTCAGGCCGTAGTTGACGCCCATCCTGGCCTGCTTGACCGCGACCAGTTCATGGGTGAGCGCCGGCAGCAGCGACAGGGTGAGGTAACCGTGCGCGATCGTGCTGCCGAACGGCCCGGCGGCGGCCCGATCCGGGTCGACGTGGATCCACTGCAGGTCGCCGGTGGCCTCGGCGAACTGGTCGATCCGTTGCTGGTCGATCTGGATCCAGTCGGTG